>JBNMNB010000018.1:0-51192 GCA_051270635.1 Verrucomicrobiales bacterium
TGGGGCACGGCGGAGGCGGAGGAAAAAGTGACAGTTAGTTTTGCCGGACAAACGAAATCGGCGACTACGGACGCCAACGGCAAGTGGAAAGTGGCTCTGGATGCTCTGGAAGCGAGCGCTGAACCGGCAAGTCTAAAGATCTCGGGTAAGAATGCGATTGCGCTCAATAATGTGCTGGTGGGCGAGGTCTGGATCGGATCTGGTCAGTCGAATATGCAGTGGGCGGTGCGTCAGGCAATTGATCCAGAGAAAGAGGCTGCTGCAGGGAACCACCCCAACATTCGACTTTTTGAGATTCCGCGCACGCCTTCTGCCAAACCACTAAGCGACGTCAATGCACAGTGGGACACCTGCACACCCGAGCGCATTCCTGGTTTTTCCGCAGTGCTGTATTTCTTTGGCCGTGAACTGCAAAAGGAGCTGAATGTTCCCATCGGCCTGATCCAATCAGCATGGGGCGGCACCCGGGTAGAGCCTTGGACGCCACTGAATGGCTTCGCACAGGTTCCGGCTCTGGAAGACATCTACAATCAGGCGTCATCTCGCATCCCGGGCACCACTCAGTATGCTGAAGTGACCGATGCCTACGTATCGAAGCTGGCAGAATGGCTGCCGAAGGCGCGCCAACAGTTGAAAGCCAACGCAACGATCGAGGCAGTTCCAGAACCACCGAATGCGTTACCAGCCAAGCATCAGACTCCCATTGCGCTCTACAATTCGATGATCCACCCAATCATCCCCTTCGCCATGAAGGGTGCGATTTGGTATCAGGGAGAATCGAATAACGGTGAGGGCATGCTCTACTTTGAAAAGAAGAAGGCACTGATCGGCGGATGGCGTGAGCTTTGGAATCAGGGAGACTTCCCCTTTTACTTCGTGCAAATCGCCCCCTACCAATATGGCCAGGACCGCAAGGGTGCGCTGCCAGAATTGTGGGAAGCCCAGACCGCCTGTTTGAACATTCCCAATACGGGCATGGCCATCATCAATGACATTGGCAACATCAAGGACATCCACCCAAAGAACAAGCAAGAGGTGGGACGCAGGCTCTCGCTGCTGGCGCTGGCCAACGACTACGGCAAGGACGTCGGCGTGATCTCCGGCCCACTCTATCATGACCACCAGGTAGAAGGCGGCAAGATCAGCATTCGCTTTGCACACGCGGCCGGTGGGCTCAAGGCGCGCGACGACAAACCACTCAGCCACTTCGAAATTGCCGGAGCTGATGGCAAATTTGTCCCCGCACAGGCGGTCGCTGGCGGATCGACGGTGGTGGTATCTGCTGCCGAAGTGGCAGAACCAGTGCATGCCCGATTCGCCTGGGATCAAATCGCTGAGCCAAATCTTGCAAACTCCGCTGGGCTACCAGCTTCTGCTTTCCGCACCCACAGCAAGTAAATCGTGGCCGTTTCACTTAAGATCACGCCGCCACTGGACGACCAGTTCCTGCCAGCGGCAATCTGGAACCGCGATTACTTTGCTGCAGCCAACAAGGCCGAGAACGGAGAGCCTTTCTCAATCGCACTGGAACAACCCGGCGGCGTCATTTCGGTCCATCGGACGACGACTCGTCCACATGTTCCAGAGAATGCCTCACAGAACCTGAAATACGCTGAGCGACTGCTGAAGTTCTTGCTCTGGCAAAGGGGCGGCAGTCGAGTGATGATGAGCGGATCGCCTGACTTGGTCTCGGCACTGGAGGAAATCTACAGTTTGAACGGCACGCGCGGGTTCGATCAGAGTGTGCTCGGTGGGCGTATTTATCGTGCAGACTTGACGATCGACTACTGCCCGGAAGACGAGATTCCACAGGCCAGTAACTCTGCTCAACCACTGGGCCGTCACCTGGATGGCTGCCGCATTGGATTTGATCTCGGCGGCAGCGATCGCAAGGCAGCGGCCGTCATTGATGGCGAGGTCGTATTCTCCGAGGAGATCACGTGGGATCCTTATTTTCAAAGTGACCCGAGTTACCATCTCGAGGGAATCCGCGATTCACTCAAACGTGCGGCGGCGCATCTGCCGCGCGTCGATGCCATCGGTGGCAGTGCTGCTGGCGTTTATGTGAACAATGAAGTGCGCGCTGGCTCGTTGTTCCGCGGCGTCTCAGAGGCGGACTTCGACAAGCATGTGCGGCGTATCTTTTTCAAGCTGAAGAAGGAATGGAATGACGTGCCATTCGACGTCGTGAACGATGGCGACGTCACCGCGCTGGCGGGCTCGATGGCGATGAAGGACAATGCCGTGCTTGGTATATCACTGGGCACCAGCATGGCCTCTGGCTATGTCGATTCCGAGGGCCGCATTTGCCCTTGGCTCAATGAACTCGCCTTTGCGCCAGTTGACTACTATCCCGGCGCACCAGCGGATGAGTGGTCGCAAGACATCGGCTGTGGCGTGCAGTATTTTTCACAACAGGCTGTCGCGCGTCTCGTCCCTGCGGCGGGAATCGAACTCGATTCAGGAATGCCATTCCCCGAACAACTGGTGGAAGTGCAGAAGCTCATGGCTGCAGGCGACGCCAAGGCGCGACAGATTTTTGAAACGATCGGCGTCTACCTTGGCTACAGCATCGCCCACTACGCGGACTTTTATGACATCCGCAATATCTTGATTCTCGGGCGTGTTACCTCGGGTGAGGGCGGCGAGATTATTCTGCAGAAGGCAGACGAAGTCCTGAATGCCGAATTCCCAAAGTTGGCTGAGCAAATCAAGCTATCGACGCCAGATGAGCAGCAAAAACGCCACGGCCAGGCAGTCGCAGCAGCAAGCCTGCCGTCGATTGGTGGCCAGTAGCATCACGAGTGCCTCACGGTGAGATCACCGCGAAACTGCTCTGCGAAACTGCATCGGCTTCCTTTTCCCCGACCCAGCGTTCGCGGTAGGCATTGCCCCAGGAATCGCTGAAGGCGATTTCTTTGGTTTCTTTGTTGTAGCCAATGATAATGGCGACGTGCCCCTGCGAGTCATCTTTAGACAGATCGCGCGTATTGCGTTGCTCCTTTTTCACCTGCTTCGCCCACTCATCCCAATCCTGCGTTTTCCGTCGCGCAGAAGTGCGCTCGTTGGCGATCTTGTTGAATGGTGCGTTGGAGTGAAGTGCCCAGATCACTGGAATCCCATCGTCAATGTAGCGGGCCACGGTGCTGGTTTTCACACGTCCACCGAAAGTTCTTACAGTTCTTCCCTTCCGACGCACATCTCTCTGAATAGCATTGACGATGCTATCCATACTGGTGCCGCCACCTAATTCGGAATCGCCTGCCATCGCCAGCAGATACATATCCGCCGGTACATCGACATACCGCATGCAACGCTCAAAGGTCGCTGGCACGCAGTAACCTTTCGGCCCCTGATCGACCATGGGAATATCACCGACAACGACGTCACCATTGTCCCGATTCTGTACGTTCTTGCGAATTCGCTCGCGCACTTGGGAGTCTTTGGCGCGTTCGACTTTGCCGCCCTCGTCTGCTGAAGCCAGTGGCTCAACCTGCAGCGTGACGTATTCGTTGTTCTCTTCCGCCAGTAGAAATGCGTGTCCATTCCAGTCCCAACGCTCAACCGTCCGACGTGCACTACCTTCGCCAAACGATTGCGTCTCAGGCTTCCCCAGCAATCCAGACAGGGCGGCCGTAATCGCTTTTTCATCGGCATCCATCGCCTTGCGAAAACTCCGTAAATCCCCACTTTTTACATTTTTCTTGTCGAAGTGGTCTTCACCGCCACCTCTGGCACTAAAAAAATCCCCCTTGTTGGCATAGACGAGCGAAAGCCTGATCGCCTTTCCGCCATCGCCATAAAGGGCCATCGAATAAGGACGCGCACCAAGAAACTGCGAGGAGCTTCCCGGATACGCGCGAAAGCTGCTCTGGCGGCTCGTTTTCGACTCCTGAGGCATGCCAAGTCGCTTCGCGATGTCCGCAGCTTTTTCGTCCCACAACATGGAATCGTTGAGGAACAAAGTGCCACCAATCGTCGTGTTGAGCGCCTTTGCAGCGACTTTCGCGTCCTCAGCGTTCGCAGATTGACCTGAAAATGAAACCCAACTCAGGGATCCTACAGCGATAAGAGTTATCAGGTTCCGTGTCATAATTTTGGTGCCGCAGACTCAATTGGATGGTCGCATGATTCTTAAAAAGAATCCACTGAATTGCAATGCTTAGACACATTCCGCATGCGCACTCGATCCTTTGTCGGGTCAGCGTTTTCCGAGTTGCGCCGATCTCATCCACGATCTACAAAGGTCACGGAAAAATGAATATTGATCACAACGCAGTCTCTACTGGCGGCGCTCCTTGTCGCCGCGTTCTCTCAGCACTGACCACACTCGCTGCAGCTGGCACATTGTTGTCCCTGGTAGCCTGCGGAGGAGGTGGAAAAGAAGAAGGCGCCGCCACCAGCACAGCGGAATCGCCAGGGGCTGGGCCTGCAACTGATGAGTCGGTCGCGACCACTGACATTACAGCAGAAGATCCTGGGGCAACTCCCGCTGTCATGCCCGCGCCCGTCAATGACGGTGCTATGGTAACCACACCGAAACCTGCGCCGGCAGCGCCAGAGGTTGTCAGAGAACCTAAAATTCGTCCGCGCGTAAAAAGTCCGATCGACAAGCTTCCACCGCCCGAAAAGGAGATGACGCCGCCACTTCCGCGAAATTCCAGGGCTGCCGCAGAACTGGCCAGTGCCAAGAGCGAAGAAGCCGGCAAGGCGTATCTGGCATTCATTGAAGCAACGACGACCGCAGAGCGCATCAAACACATTCTGCGCGGGGAATCATTAAAAAGCAAAGTCGAGGAATACCACACCACCCATGAGCAGAGCGACTTCAAGGTCTTAGAAACGCAGATCATGGGAGCAGGGCGCAGGCTGGATGATCCGACCAAATTTGTCTTCCCCTACTACGTCGCCACTACCAAAAATCCCTTTGGCTTTCTAGTGATGATCTATGAAGACAACGACGGCATGAAACTGGCATGGGAACAATTCGTTCTTGGACAAGACTATCCGCTTCAGGAATTCCTCGAGCGCAAGGACACCACATCGTATGAATTTCTGGGAGCCATCACTCAGGCGCACATCTTCGATCCAGATCTCTCGGAAGCAGAAAAAGCAAACCTGATCGCAGTCAATCTGGATCTGCCACGAGTAGCACTCCCTGACAAGCCAGTCGCCTATGTTGAGCGCGCCTCGGAAATCGGCAAGCAATTGGAAGCTGCACTCCCATGGGGCAAGCGACAGCTGTCACGGATCGGCCTCAAACACGATTCCAGAGGCAAAATCTACCTGACCAGCTACGCGAAACTGGCCCACCCGAATTAGTGTTCGACCAATACAAATCGACGGATCGCTGCCTCTGTGACTTGAGGAGAGAGTCGTGGGACTTCGGCTTTCTTTTTTTGTGGTAGGACTTGCCCGCATTCTTCAGCTTTCCCTGCCTGAATATTCGAGGAAAACGCCACCATAGCCAACAACTACAAGGCGCACGCAGATTTCTGCGGCTGGCGGTATAGATATACCGACGGGCGTTGGAACCAAGTGCAACGCAGTAGCTGGCGGCTATTGCAAGGCTTCGCCGGATGCTCATGAATAATGTCTGTGGTGCCGTCCCCCGACCCGATCCGATGGGAAACCCGAAGACGTAATCGAGGTAGTCGTCGAGCGATGACCGTTCGTTGGACGTCGGGTCGACTCTATCGGGAATCCCATCCCCGTCGCTGTCCAACTCCGGGGAGATCTCGAGTTTCCAGAGACCCCGGTTTCCCGAAAAAAGCCCGTTGGGAAACTCGGAGGCGAGAATCTCCGGGAAGCCGTCCAGATCGAAGTCGCCTCCGATCGCATTGTCGAAGCGGTTCTGATCAAACCATGCGCCGATGGGACTGGGCCGGGTGTCTTCGGCAAAGACGGTCGTCCCACCCGACTGGCACGAAACGTAAATTCCGGCGTAACTGGCCCGCCAGCATCAAAGATCAGCGGTCGCGGTGCCGTGTCAGGATTGGCCCCTGCGATATGGCAGTAGTAGGGCTGAGATTATTTTTCACCTCAACAATCAACAATGATGATACTCGCTGCCATTACGATACTAATAGTAAATTTGAAATCTGGAGGCGGATTTATGGGGCGGGCGGAGCTGGGGATGGAGGGGGTTCAGGGACGACGTCGCCCCACTCGGCGCACTGGATGTCTTTGATCTCCTCGAATGTGCGATAGCTATGGCTATGGCTATGGCTATGGCTATGGCATCGCAACCGCCCCACCACCTGCACCCCCGAATTGCGGAAAAATCAGCGATGCGGGACTCGCCCGATAGGAGCCGCAAGCCTTCTCATCGACGAAGGATTTCGAAGCGACGTTGCTCAATACGCTTCCGAATATCTCCCAGTTCTGGCCGTCACAGGAGCGCTCAATGACAAACGGATAAACGAGGTCGACAACTCCGTTTTCGGGCAACTCGAACTCGGCAAGGACGGTGGTAGTGTCTCCGAGTTGAGCCACGGACAAACTGGGTCGGGATTGAACCGCGACGATATCAAAACCCGACGTATCGGCTATCACGAACGTACGGCCGGGTTCGAGTGGGATGCCGGGGTTGCCAAATTCGGGCTCCCACGTCCAGCCCAGAACACTGGAGTGGCCCGCCATGAGCAGTTGGTTCGCATCCACGCCGCCACGCCACTTCGCATCGGGGAGCCGGAACGAGAACGTCCCATCGACGTCCGTCGTGGTGGTGAGCCTCACCAGTTCTCCGCCGATCGTCGCCGTTGCCGTTGCCGTGATACCAGATAGTGGTACTCCCGCCTGGGTGATGAGGCGGCCGTTCAGTAGCGTAGGCTCGTCGGCATTGGATGTCGACGAACTCTCAAGTACCGCGCGGTAATACGCCCCCTCGCGGATGGCGTCACTGAGCTCCGTTGAGGCGCCATCACTTGAGGCTGTTCCAAACGGCTGCCAGTCTTTCAAATCGCTGGACCGCTCGATTCGGTAGTTGCGCACGGTATCGACCACCCCATCATTGGGCATCTCGAATTTGGCGGTGAGCACGACAGCGTCGTGGGCGCGCGTCAACGAAAGCTCCGGACGAGTCGGGATCCCAACGAGTTGGATATCGGAGGGGTTCCTGACGATGATGGTGCCGCCTGGTCGTGGATCGATCTCTGGGATCTCGAGGGCGGGATCCCAGATGAAATCGGGGAAGCAAAAGTAGCCCGCCTTGATCAGTTCATCCATGTCCGGGCCACCGCTCCATCTCGCCTCGGGCACCGTGAACTCAAAAGATCCATTGGCATCGGTCTTGGTGGAATGGCTCACCGATTGGCCATCGAGGTTCGCGGATACAGTGACGGTGATATCTCCAAGTGGGTCACCCGCGATGGAAACGATACTGCCCTTGATCGGAGTGGGATCCCAAGGGGCAGAATTTGAATAGGTCGCACCGGCAAGAAGGGCGAGTGAACCGGTGACGATTGCGAGTCTGGATGGCGTCGTCATGATCAGGAATAGTAGACGTGGATTTTGGGAAAAATCAATTCGTATTGTAGTGGCCCTGCGTTAAAGAAGGATGAGATCGCACCGGATTTCTGGTGGCGGAGCCGGGACAGCGGCCGCTCTTCCATCCGCAGTTCCGACGGATCCACCTCAATTGGCCACAGTTGACTTGACCAGACCCGACCAGACCCAGGGCATGCCTCGGCAGGAGGTTGGGAAGCTACTAATCTGATCTCGAATTTTTGGCGAGTTTCAGGTAAGTAGCCACGTTCGCCCGAACATGGAGGTGGCACCGCACGCCCGACAAAAAAAGAGGCACTCGCTCGCGCGAGTGCCTCTCGAAAAGAATGGACGGTTGACCGCTTATTCTAGCGGCGGCGGCGCACCACTAGCCCAGTGAACGCGAGAAGGATCAGGGTCGCCGATGACGGCTCGGGGACGACTGTAAATCCCAGATCCTGCCACATTCCAAGCTCAATCGGGCTAAACCCCCGATTGCCAGGACCCGTCCCCACCGCATGATTCATGTTTTTCGTCTCACGCCCAGCGGCCGATCCATCGTACCAATCCGTATCCAGGTGGGAGACGGAGCTTCCCCCGGAATACGTCGTCGGAGTGTAAAGTGGAACGGGGTTGCCACCATTTGCAGCCACGGCATTCGTGCCGTTCCAATACATCCCGACCGAGTTCGAGGGAACAGCGCCCGTCCCTTCAACTGACTTGGTAGAGTACCCGGGTTGAACAACGCCGGCGGCATTTATCAGAGCAGTCGTACCATCGGAGATGAACTCGTCGTAGGGAGTGCGGAAGGTGGGTCCAAGGAAGCTGTCTCCGGCCGCGTTGATACCAGCCCCAGCGAACCCGAGGGCGTGAGCGAACTCGTGGATCATCACTGCCTTATAGTCGAAGGAGCCAGGTGCAACACTGTCGTCGAGATCCCAGGTATGGAACCAGTTGGTTTGTACGTTGGCATCAAAAGCCGCCCCGTTCGAATTGTTATTGTTGATGACGTTGGACCCTGCGCTCCCCCGGTTTCCAAACCCCGGGGTAAACGGTCCACTGAAAAAGGAACCAGCACTCGCAAGGGTTGCGCTGTTCACGTTGGTTCCGGCGACCGAAACATCGACCGTTCCACTACTGACGAAAAAAGACCCAGTCAAAGCGGCAGCCGATGCAAGCGCGGCCTGCCTGTTCGCAGCGTCGGGATGAGAGACCCACTCCGCCTGCGTCGTCACATCTGCAGCGAAGGTGAAATTAAATGTGATGGCCGCTTTGGCCGAAAATGGGAGGAGGCCAATTCCGACCAACGCTACTGCAATAGATTTCCGTAGAGATTTCATAGATGTGTTGAAAAACGTCCGAGTTGCAGGCTGCCCAATCTCGAAGTCAGGAGCAAGCGTTTTAGCGATTTTTTTGATTTAAATCTCCCGTTGCCATGAATACTGACCACCAACGGCTTCCGCCGTTTCTCGATAGGATTGATTATTTGGAAAACTTGAACAAATTGAAATGCAACCGCGATTCCCAGATCACTCCTGAGCCACAGGCAAAACGGTCGCCAAGAGGGACTGGATTCACGGAGCGATAATGTAAATTGACGTTAATAGCAGATCCTGAGCTTGCGCCGAAAAATCCACCATGCGAACCAGACTTCTCTCCATCGCCGCCTCTTTAGGCATCATTTCCACAGTATTCGCCGACGTAGAGATTCGCGAAAACGGTCGACTGCAGACTTTCGTAATCGCCTGCGATGAGCTGCAATGCACGCCGGCCACGGCACGGGCACATGCGTATGTGATTGACAACCGAAGCACTGCGGTTCGGACGCTGGAATATGCGACTGAACTCGAAGCAGGATCAAACAACCGATTCGATCTCGTGCTCTACCGAAAAGGTGCGCCCCGCACCGAAGTGTCGCGGCGCGTGCTGTCCCGCAAGATCCGGATCGGTTTCGAAGCGAATGCCGCCCCGGCGGCAATGGTGGCGGCAATTGCGAAGGAAGTAGGCGCTGGCTCGTTCGAAATACCGGCCTATGCAGCAGGATACGGCATTTTGACATTTGATGAACCAGGAGCGTCTTGGTCTGCGCTCGATCGCGTAAGGAATTTCGGCGGCGTCTTGCAGGCGGATCCGCTGTTGGGCAAGAAGCAATTCAAGCGCTTTGAGCCGAACGACCCACTGTTCGGATTCAACGGTTCGGATTACCAGTGGCAACTCGAGAATACCGGGCAAAACGGCAGCACGACAGGCCTGGATGTGAACATCACCTCAGTATGGGACACGCGAATGGGTCAAGGTGTCCTTATTGGAATCGTCGATGACGGCCTCGATGTCACGCACCCCGACCTCGCTTCCAACACCAACACCGCGATCGACCACGACTGGAACGATGGGACACCGGACGACCCGACCGGCGACGCGGAATTCGACGACCATGGCACTGGGTGTGCCGGCGTGGCCGCGGCGAGGGGCGACAATGGGATTGGCATCACCGGAGCGGCACCTCGAGCTACGCTGGTCGGATTGCGGCTTATCGCCGGCAATCCCACCGATCAGGACGAAGCGGAAGCCATGAACTGGAAAGCGAACGCCATTCAAGTCAAGAGCAACAGCTGGGGCCCCGATGATAGCGGTGCGGACCTCCACGTGCCGGGCCCGCTGTGGAGCGCCTCGGTTGCCAACAGTGCAAGAACCGGGCGCGGCGGACTGGGCACGATTCACGTCTGGGCGGCCGGCAATGGCGCGGAAGAAACCGACAACTCGAACTACGACGGATACGCGAACAACATCTACACGATCGCCGTCGGCGCGATTGATGACAGTGGCAAGCGATCATCTTATTCTGAACCGGGAGCAAATCTTGTCGTCAGCAGTCTTTCCGACGGCGGCAGCCAGGGGATCACCACGACGACGTTTCTCAACCTTGGTGCTTACACAAACGCGTTCGGAGGAACGTCAGCGGCGTGCCCGCTGGTGGCAGGAATCGTCGCCCTCATCCTTGAAGAAAATCCCGCACTCGGCTGGCGCGACGTCCAGGAGATTCTCATGCGTAGTGCAAGCAAGATCGATGCAGGCGACGCTGACTGGATCGACAATGGCGCGGGCTTCCATTTCAACCACAACTACGGCGCCGGGATGGTCGATGCACAGGCTGCGGTCGACATGGCAAAGACCTGGCAAAACCTTTCGCCCCAGAAAAACCTTCGATCTGAGCAAACCAGCCTCTCGCTGCCGATCCCGGATAACAATCCGAGCGGCGTTACGATTATGTTCGAACTAAGCGCCGAATCCAATCTCCGTGTCGAACATGTCGAGGTCGCCCTCGATCTCGCGCACGGGCTCCGTGGCGACACCGAAATCTTCCTGACTTCACCCGCCGGAACCGTCAGCCAGCTCTCCGCCGTTCGCGACGACAACCATGCGAATCTCAATTCCGATTGGGCCTTTATGACCGTGCGCAACTGGGGCGAGTCGTCCGCCGGGACGTGGACGCTCGAAGTGCGGGACAGCCGGCCTGAAACAACTGGGACTCTCCGTGCCGCAGAAATTGTTGTCTACGGCACAAATCTTTCGCCCCCACCTGCACCCCCGGTAATCACCAGTCCGACCACCGACACTGGCAACATCGGCGACCTCTACGTTTACGAGATTGTAGCGACCGGCAGCCCAACTCAGTTCACTGCGGAGAGCCGGCCGGCCGGGCTCGAACTCTTGCCTGATGGGACGATTTACGGCGAGCCTGAGGAAGTGGGAGTCTTCACCATTAATCTCACTGCCACGAACACCGAGGGCACGGCAACGGCTTCGCTTGAACTCACGATCGGCCCCTTGTTCCCACCGCAAATCTTCAACTCAATTGCCCCGGCGGCAATTGTGGGAGAACCGTTCCTGCTGGCCATTGATGCGCCCCAGGCAGACACGATCACTGTCAACGGATTTCCGGAAGGGCTCACTTTTGATGCCGAGACCGCAACGGTGCGAGGTGTGCCGCAGGAGGTTGGCCGCTTCCGGTTCAGCATTTTGGCGACGAACGCAGCGGGGACAAACGTCTTGGTGGGCACTCTCTTCATAGATCCGGGTTCCGACATCACTCCGTCAAAGGCACTTGACGCTCCATCACTCGCATTTGAGACGGTTGGAAACGCTCAGTGGTTGGGTGTAACCGATGTCACACACGACGGTGTCGATGCCATGGCCAGTGGAACGGTCGCAGCGGGCGGCTTATCCCGCCTGCAGACGACGGTCACCGGTCCGGCGGTGCTCGACTTCTTTTGGAAGGTCTCCTCGGAAGCAGGTTTCGATGGTCTCGCTTTTTTCATCGACGACCGGTTCGAGGATTTTCTTTCCGGAGAAGTCGACTGGGAACGAAACGTTTTTGGCATTCCCGCCGGCGATCACCGCATCTCGTGGGCATATGAGAAAGACGATATCGATGAGGGGGCCATTGGCAGCGACCGGGGCTGGCTCGATGAAGTCACGGTTCGGCCCATCGGTGAAGTCATCGCTGCAGCGCTCGACAATGATGCGCTGCCCTGGTCGATTGCTGGCAGCGGCGTCTGGCTCACCCAAAGCGAACAGACCAATGATGGCACCGACGCACTTGAAAGTCCGCTGATCGCCAATAATCGAAGTGCTGTCCTGAGAACACGTGTGATCGGCCCCGGGACGCTCACCTTTGCATGGAGCGTTGATTCGGAACTAGACAAGGATTTCCTGTCATTCCTGGTCGACACCGAGTCGAAGGCGAAGATCAGCGGCACTGCAGCATTCGCGACAGAGGTGGTGGCGATCCCCGCTGGAGCACATACTTTGTCGTGGCGCTACAACAAGGACGAAACCGGCGACGAGGGATTTGATGGTGGATGGATCGACCAGGTCGTCTACACTCCGATGCCCTCGACCTACGCAGCATGGGCACACGCAATGTTCAGCCCGGCCCAGCTTGCGGACCCGGCCATCAGCGATCCCGACGCTGATCCCGACCATGACTGTAAGCCAAACGTCTATGAATACATGATCAACACACCACCGCTGATGCGGGACGACGTGTCAGTTCCCGGCGGCTCCGTTTTGGGAGACACATACCGGTTCACCTTTGTCAGTGATCCATCCAAAACCGACATCGAAACCGTTGCTGAGACTTCCACCGACCTTCAGGTTTGGGATGCGAAAGCAACCGGGGTCGACTCCACCGATGGGACCAACGAGAACCGGTCACTCGAAATTTCAGTTCCGGACACTGACTCAGTGTTTACCCGGCTAAGGATTCGATTCCGCTGATCGGCAAGGCGCCCCCATGCATCGGTTAATGTTAATCGATGATAAACCAGCGTGGTTGCACCAGCGAATCGATGAGCACAGCTTGCCCCGGGAAATCCGCGGGGATCTTCAAATTAACGATTACGGGCTGCAAGTAATCCGCTGCCACGAGTTCAAGCACGGAACTTGTGCTTAGATTGTCTCTGGCAATAAACGCATCAAGGGTATCGATCTTGTCGGGAAATACCAGCTCCAATGCAACGTGCTCGGCCGGATTAAACGGTGCAATGTAGCGGTCAGATAGATTTAGATAGACGCGAAACGCAATTGGTGACAGTGGCCTCTCCTCAAGCAGTTGATCGCGAGTCATTGGGTTGTAGCGAACGTGCGTCTCCCAGTCGACTTTGAACGCCCCGTCCAGTTCCTCTACGATGAACGGTTCTACGGTACCATCACCAAGCGCACCTGCCGTAATGTAGATATGCCTGTCTTCATCCAATCTATTCACCCTATATAGTCTCTGAAGCACCTCCAGGCCAACGATCGTTGCCTTTCTCAACTGCTCAGGATGGGTTTGATAGTATTTCGACATCAGCGGCTCGACGATGTCCCTCCGCCGCGCAAACCGTAGTTTTTCCGCGACCGACTCGGCTTCGAGATAACCGGAAATCGCCCGGTTCAAGGAGCCTCTTTCCGCTTCAAGGTTTTTGAGGGATTCCGCCCGTTGCTCTGCCAATCCACCTAAGGTCGTGACGGGAGGTTCCACACGCGAACCCATTTTCCAGATCAAAAGGATTGTGATGACTGCGGCAAGCGCCAATAGCACTACAACCGGCAGAGGTAGAATACGGCTTGTGTCCCCCCACCTTCGAATGCGCTCCCAGTCCGTGATTCCCTCTCGTTCCCTAGACTTGACCGCCTCACGATGAAGAGTTCTGAAGTCGTTGGACGTGCGTGTGGCTATGGCTCCTTTGTCCCCTCGCTCCTCCGCCAGTTGGTCATATTTTGCCCTCAACTCCTCAAGTTTTTCGCCGTCAAGCGCGGCCACTGACTTATCATCGGCTCCTGGAGACGTGGGATTTAGTAGCTCGGCAAGATCACGGGATGGTCGCAGCCGAGTCTCTGAGACCACCTTCTTGGACGACTCGGAAGCAGATGGCTCCAGCACTTCTGGCTCATCCAGCACAATTTCACTCCGCAAACCGGCGTCCCTCTCATCCGTCGGGCTTTGGCGAATCGCTAAGCCCGCGAAATCTTCCGGATTTTCCTGGCTTACTTCGTCCGCCTCCTCATCACCATCCCGCTTTCCAGCCAAGGTCTCATCTGCCTTCTTCTCAGACTCAATCGTCTCCGCCGAAGAGTCTTTCACTGGTTTCCGAGAGATCTCTTCTTTTGAAAAGGGCGCCTTGTTTTTCGATCCCTTTGGAATCAAATCGATCGGCAGGCCATTGAGCGGCTTAGCTTTGATTTCCGGTTTCTCAGTGCCAGAAGTCGCCGATTCTTCGCTTTCAGCTTCGTTATCGACAGATTCGTGCGGAGATCTCGAGCGCTTTGAGGTCGCCTTGCGTTTGGGGTCGTTCACGTGCGGTTGACCGTAGTGTAGACGAGGTTGGAGCGCAATCTTTCGAGCAAAACATCATTGGCCGAAGCGAACCGGCCCGACTGGGAACGTGTGGCGACCGCCGACGCTGCGACGGATCGCGAGCAGCGCAATGTGGAACCAGAGGGCAAGTCCATTCATGTTCAGAGCGAGAGCGCTACCACCTAGTTCGAAGAAATAAGCTCCAAATCATGCTCACCCGGGTCAAGATTCACTTCAATCAGTATTTCGCCTGCAGTGCCATCATGGTACTCGTCGCCATCGAAACGCGGCAGCCAGCGCGCCTCTTCCAGGAAACTTCAGTTGTTTCGCCTGATGGTATCACAGTATGAAAGTAGTCGAATTCGATTCACCAGCGGAGGCTATTCTCAATCCGAGAGTGGCCTCCGTTTCTTTGTCTCGTAAGACAAAGGTCACTACCTACCCGGCAACCGCATCGATGACACTGATGCCTCCCGGGCCAGGCTGGACACGCAATTGCGCACCGATTCTTTCCTTCAATAGATCGACGTGCGAGATGACGCCTACCGTCTTGCTACCCGAGCGCAATCCTTCCAGAGCAGCAACTGCAACGTCCAGAGTATCATGATCCAAAGATCCGAATCCCTCGTCGATAAACAGCGAATCGATCCTGACATTCCTGCCTGCAAGGTCAGATAATCCTAACGCTAGCGCAAGGCTTGCCAGAAAACTTTCACCACCAGAGAGACTTTCCATCGGCCTTGCCACATTAGCCTGATGCAGGTCAATGATTTCCAACTGTAGCGCCCCGCCCTCAACTCGCCGCAACTGGTAGCGATCGGTGAGTTTACAGAGATGCCCATTCGCATGTCGCAGCAGAAGATCGAGCGACAATCCTTGCGCAAAGGTGCGAAACTTCCGTCCATCATGCGAGCCGATTAACTCGCGCATCCGCTGCCACACTCCAAGCCTGCTCCGTTCATCGCGCATCGATTTCGCGCGATCGGCTACCATCTTACGATTGTATTCATCGCGCTCGAGCTCAGCCTTAACCGTTGCCAGGCGCGCCGTCGCCGTGTCGATGCGATCGATTAACGATTTCACTTCAGATTCCTTGGTGTCGAGCAATTCACCCTGTGGAGCCATCGCCGCGCGCAGTTCCTGCAAAGTATCATCGACCTGCTTCTGCTGCCCACCCAATCCTGCCCGACGCTTCTGCAACTCCTTCTCAGCGGCCTCAATGGTGTTTGCCGCATCTTCCGCAAGCAGCGCGTGGCGCAATGAATCGAGATCGGCAAATTCTGACGTCTCCAGCTGCTGCAATAGCACAGCTGAGTCATCGGACAGTGCAGCCTCTGCACGCACTTTTGCCTGCTTGCGTTCTCTTACTGTGGCCTCGGCAGCAGATCGCGCAGCTCTTGCTTTGTTGACCACCGTGGCGACACCATCGATGGATGGCAGTCCACTGGCAATCGGCACTTCGCCCAGCCCTTCTTCACGCACAGTGCGGAAAAATGCGTCCGCTTCCTCGCGACTTAACTTCGCTGCTTCCTCAAATTTCTCTACCTTCGCCTTGGCCTCAGTAGTCCGCGTCGTTGCATCAAGTTGCCCCTGCTGCTGATCGCGAAATGCCAACGCGCGTTGTTCCAATTGCTGACGCAGCTCACCCTCGCCCCCAGATGAGGGCAAGACTACTGTGAACGGCGACAATACCTGAGTGAGCGCCTCATTCTGCAATGCCAGTTCACTTCGGGCCGTCGTCAACTCGGCAGAAATGCGTTCATGGTCTGCCCTCAGTTTCTCCATCCGTTGCTCTCGGCTGGCGACCTGTTCTTTTACTCGACCAAATTCTCCCTGGCACTCGAGCAATGCCTTTTCCGCCACCATCATCTCTTGTTCCACTTCCTGCACCAGTGCAATTTGTGCCTTCACCTCCTGCAGTTGCTCACGGACATTCTTCGGCGCATTCACTAACACTTTCCCCAACTCAAATTGTTCTTCCCGCGCAGCACGCAATCCCTCGTTTATTCGGGTCAGCTCAGCCTCAGAATTTCTGAGCAATTTTTCCAGCTCGGCTACTTCCTCGCGTGCCTGCTGAAGTTTCTCCGCGCGTTCTATGGGTCGTTTTTCAGGATCACTGAAGGGATGTTCCTTCGCGCCGCACAGCGGACAATGTTCACCCGGCTTCAGGTCTTGGCGATGCTCGTCCAAACTGGCGACCAACCGTGCAGATTCCAGCGCATCTCTGAGTGCTTCCATGACATCCTTACGCGCCAGCAGCAGCTCCCGTAAACGACCGACTTCCGGCTGTAATTGCTCTACTCGTGCCGTCAACCCATCGCCCTTTTCCCTCAATTTTTGCGAGCGATCAGCCGCTTCCTGCTGCTTTCGCATCTGCTCGAATTGCTCCTGCATCTGCTCCAATTTTCGCCCTCCCAGAGTTTTCATCTGCTGTTCCTGACACGCAGTGAAAGCATCCCGCAGCGTCATCCCCTTTGCCTCGACTCTCCTCAATTCCACCTGCAAGGTATCACGTTCTGTAGTGACCTTATCCCTTTCATCGACGAATTCTCCGTGACGTTTTTCGAGCTCATTGGATTGCCTGGCCTGCCCTTCCCGTTTCGTCAGTCCGGCAGCAATCGTTGGCAGCGCAGTTACCAACTGTGCATCGCCCTTGTGCGCAGCCAGCCAACGGACGAGCGCTGCATTTTCTCCGGCCAACTTAACCATCGCAGCAGTCAACTTCTTCGCTTCATTGTCAGCGGAATTCGCTGACTGCTCAGCCTGGCGACGTGCCACTTCCAACACTGCGCGTAAGTCCTTTCGTTCTTCCTTTACCACTACTCCCGCTGCCGTAGCAGCCTCCGCCACTTGCGCCAGCGTCTGCTCGCGTTGCTCGATTTTTGCCAGTCCCGGTAAGAAACGCTCAGCCTTTCGGTGTAATTTCAACTCTCCAAAATGTGCCGCCTGGCGCCGTTCTTCCAGTTCAAGTGCCACGCCCAATTCACGCAGCGACTGCTGCTTCTCCAGACACTGCGAAAGTTGCCGTCCTCGCTCCACTTCCGCACGCAGGACATCTGCCGCTTTCTTGTCCTCATGCAGCGCCACTTTCAATTTCCTCATCTCCTGCTTCAACGTCTCACAAGCATCCGGCTCCAACAGTTGAATCTCGCCTAGTGCCTGATCTTTGACGCGCAATGATTCCTCCTGGCGAGCGGTCTCTTCATGACAGAGCGCACTCAGGTGAGAGTAAACTTGTGTTCCTGTAAGACTTTCCAGTAACTCCGATCGCTCGTTCGCATTTGCTTTAAGAAATCGCGCGAAATCCCCCTGCGCCAACATCGCCGAACGCAGGAATCGCTCGTAGTCCAGGCCAATCAATTTCGCCAGCGCATCGTCCACTTCGCGCATCCTCTGCGTCAGCGGCAGACCATCGCCATCGTAGAGGAAGCGTTTCGCCGGCTGAAGCTTTCCGTTGGGATCTTTACGTGCACGATTGAGCTGCCACTCAGCGCGAAATCTTCCCTCACGAACTTCAAATACTACCTCCGCCGAACAGACACCCGTGTGCCGGCTCATCATATCTTCCGGATTCGGCTTCTTCCCGTAACGCGCAGCGCGACCGTAAAGGGCAAGCGTAATGGCATCAAGCAACGTCGACTTTCCCGCTCCAGTCGGGCCAGTGATGGCGAAAATCCCCGCATCCGCCAGCGGGCCATTCTCCAGATCCACGGTGTGCTCGCCACGCAACGAATTAAGATTCTTCAGTCCAATGCGCAGTATCCTCATTGCCCTGCGCCTCCTTCACCAAAATCGAATAACAATTCTTCCGCAGCTTCAATTGCTGTCGGCTTCTGCGGCAGTGCTTTCTTTGCGACCTCCAGTTCGGCCTTCATCTCGGCACCCGCTTCACTGTCCAGATGCAGTTGAAACAATTCGCGAAAGGCCACACGCAACTCATCCTTTTCAGGCTCGGACACTTCCTCCAGGAAATTTAGACGACGCTCGAAAACTTCACCAGGATCATCCAGCAAAGCGTCGACGTCATGGATATTTTCAGCATCCGATTCGGTGAGTGTTCCACTTTGTCGCTCACGTCTGCCTTGAACGCGAATGATCTCGAATTCTTCGCGTCGTTCCTTCGCCAGTAGCTGCACGACTTCAAATAGATTCTCGCTGGCGTCGACGGTCTCTACCGTCACTTCCACCCAACTCGGCAGGGCCCCACGCACTGGCGTAAAGGATTTGAGAACCTTTTCCAATCCCCCCCGAGTCGTCCGCATTTGCACGAGATGGCGCGTTGGGGGAATCGGCAGACCTTGATTGCCAACCAACTTTCCCCCGGCAAAGTCTAACAGTCTCACTTCCTTGACGTCATCACATTCACTGAAGCTCAGTGGAATCGGTGATCCAGAATAGCAGATCGAATCGCTGCCGATCGCCTGCGGTCGATGCAAATGGCCAAGTGCAATGTAAGCGAATGCTTCAGGGAAAATCTGGTGATCAATTTTACCCAATCCACCAATGTGGACGACCCTCTCGCTTTCGGATACCCGTGCTCCTGCGACAGTCAGGTGACCAGCCGCCAAAAGTGCGGCTCCCTTTTTCTGGTAGCCAGAGCAGGCTTCAGCCGCCCGGCGGTAAACGTCCTGAATGCCTCTGCGAAGTTCATCGCGTATTTCATCGGCGGTCTGACCAAACGTCCCAGTGCGCAAATCCCGATCACGCAGGAAAGGCACCGCAGCGATGACCAACTGGGGATCATCTGCCGACGGCAGCGGAACCAGCAGGTCTTCAATTTTCGCTGGCAATGCGCCAGTGACATGCACGTTAAGCGGATGCAAGACACGTCGTGGCGCCTCCAGGTGGGCCGGAGAATCATGATTGCCGCCAGTCACCACTACCGCACATTTTGTCTGCCGGTAGACATTTGCCAGGAACTCAAAATATTGCCGCTCAGCAGACTGCGGTGGATTCGCCGTATCAAAGACGTCGCCAGCAACCAGCAACACATCAACTTCCTGCTGCGCCAGATTTTCCAACAACCAGTCGAGAAATCGCTGATGCTCTTCGCTGCGATCAAGGTCACCGAGCATTTTTCCCAAGTGCCAGTCAGCCGTGTGCAGCACGCGCAGGGCGGCGGCATTTTTCGGCTGAATAGCTGGGCGGGAGGCAGGCACTTGCCGAGAAGGTAATCAGTTCGTCGCCGCACGGAAGGGAAAACCTTAGAAAGTGCGCAGAGATTTTTGCTGATTGCGAGCAGGCATAGATTCCGTAGGTTGCGGGCGCATGACACTGCTGCCACCACCCTTAAAAAGCACGCATTACCATACTGCCGACCTCCCGAATGGAGTGCAGGCTGCCGTTACAGAAATGCCATTCATGGAGAGCGTCTCTCTGGGCATCTGGGCAGGCATCGGCTCTCGCCATGAATCCGATGAACTCAGCGGCATCGCTCATTTTGTCGAACACATGGTCTTCAAAGGAACGAAAAATCGCACGGCGCGGCAACTGACCACAGAAGTGGAGGCTGCGGGCGGCCGCATCGAGGCCTACACCATGGCGGATCAGACGTGCTACTACATCAAGGGCCCCGCTGAAACGTTCCCCCGCTTTCTGGATGTGCTCACTGACCTCTACCAGAACGCGGTCTTTCCTGAAGAGGATGTCGAGCGCGAACGTGAAGTCATTCGGGAAGAAATCGTGATGTACCGCGAGCAACCCAATCAGCATATTGAGGATCTGTTAGGGATGGCAGCCTGGCCAGGCAATCCACTTGGCCGCCCGATAACAGGAACAGAGGAATCGATCACACGCATCGATGGTAAGGGGATGCACGAGTTCGTTCGCAACAATTACACGGGCAACAGAAGTATCATATCAGTGGCTGGGAGAGTGACCGCCGCAGAGGTGATGCCACTTTTGCAGGAAAAACTTAGTTCCCTGCCAGGTGGTGAAAAACGCGCTACTTCAGATGCCCCTACCGTCTCCCGTCCGCAGATGCTGTTCGATCAACGGAAAACGGAACAGGTGCAACTGGCACTCGGCTTTCCCTGCTGGGGACGCTTTGACGATCAACTAGAGCCGCTGCGACTGTTGCAAGTCCTGCTGGGCGGAAGCATGAGTTCACGTCTTTGGCAAAAATTGCGCGAAGATCGCGGGCTCTGCTACGAAGTGCAGGCGGATCTTCTCACTCTTGATGACGTCGGCCTGTTTCAAGTCTACGCCGGTGTCGATGCCAGCAATGTCGACGAGACATTGCGTCTCATTCTGGCAGAATTGCGTGACCTGGCGGACAATGGACCTTCCAAACAAGAGTTGGACGAGGCCTGCCAGTATGCCACTGGCACTCAGCGAATCGCACTGGAAAACACTTCTACACAAATGATGTGGGCCGGCGAAAGCCTGCTCAGCTATGGTAAAGTCATTGATCCTGACAAAGCTCGAAAGGCACTGGACGCAGTCACCGTTGAGGCCGTAGGCAAGGCTGCTAAAGACTGCTTCACTCACAACAATCTGGCCGCAGCTTTTGTCGGCAACGCCAGCAACACGTCAGCGATCGAGTCGATCCTCAAAAGCTGGTAGATTCCCGATACCCGGCGGGTGACGCCTGATTATCAACGATTACTGGACAAATCGCGGCAGCAAGCGAAAATGCAGAACTGCCATTCGCCCAATGCCCCTTCCTTCCCGACTTCTGCCCGTCCGCCACTTTCTAAAAATTGTCAGTGCGGCTACGCTCACTGCCCTTCTGGCAGCGGTTTCTTCGTGCACCGATTCCGACAGCAGCATGCACACCACGGCGATCGAACTTGCCTCGGTAAAGGCGGTCACTGCTGAGATGCTCAGCGAGGCTCGACTGCGAAACGTCAAAGTTGAGCCAGACTACGGATGGGCCTTTCAACGTGAATTGTTCTGGCTCGAAAGAGCGGAAGCAACCCCCTTGCCTGAGGAATTAGTGCAGTCCATTTTTGGCAAAACTGGTGCCACTCCATGGATTCGCGGCAAGTGGTCGATCAGTCCCGATGGAGGCATCCTGACATTACGCGAAGTTTCTGGAGAAAATGGTCTGGCGATTGACGAAACCACGCTTCCCTTCGGACTCGCAGCGCTGATGCAAGTCACTCTGGACGGCACGCAGTACACGTTGGAAGAAGGCGGGGCAAAAGAGTCACCACTCTACAAATCTGGTCAACCGGTGGCGTTCAAGGATCGTACTGCTGCAAGCGAGCAGCTTTGGGGATTTCGAGATCCGGTGACAGGAGAAGTCATCATTCCTCCTGTGTTTTCCAAGGCATCCGATTTTTCCACTCAAGGCGTGGCGTGTGTCCTCGATGGCCAGGAACCTTACATCATCAATCCCAAGGGAGAGCGATTAGTCCAACCGCTGTGGATCAATGACAAGCCCGATAGCTTCCGCGAAGGTCTGGCGCGTTGCATCAGCGAAGATGGCCGGATGGGATACTTCAATGCTTATGGGGAGATCACCATTCCCGGGCAGTGGACTTACGCTGAGCCGTTTTCCAACGGCCTCGCGCTTGTGAACAATGATGGGACGCGGAAGGCGGATGGCACCGTTGAGGGCGGCCTCTGGGGTGCCATTGATGACCTCGGCCAGATCGTTTTGAAAATTGATTTCGGGCAACTGGAACGCGGCCCTGGTCACATATTTCGGACGTCATCAGACGAGCCTTGGTTTCGCCCCGGAAGCATGTCTGGAGAATGATTGATTTGAAAATTCAGAACTCCGTCATCTTCAGGACTGCCTGTGCAGTCACCACTTTTATCTGCTTTTCATTTGCGCCACTGAGCGCCGATGATTCGGCTATCCCAGAGCCGCAAGTCGTTATCTCTTCTGCAGTTGCGATCCGTCCGGCACAACCGCTCACCGTTCCTGCTCCGAAAGTGTTCGCCCAGGCCGCACTGGTGATGGATGTTAATACCGGGCGCATTTTTTATGAGAAGAATGCTGACGGACATCGCGAAGTCGCGAGCACGCAGAAGCTCATGACGGCTCTGCTAGTAGCGGAAAAAGGAAATCTGGAGAGCCTGCTTACGGTTGAGAAGGAGGACACGCAGGTGGTTCCATCCAAGCTCTACTTGAGAACCGGCGAGAAGCATCCGCGCGGGGTACTTTTGAAAACTCTGATGATCAAAAGCGCGAATGACGTCGCCTGCTGCCTGGCTCGGGACAATGCCGGATCGGTCGATGCCTTTATCGCCAAAATGAACGCACGGGCGAAGCAACTGGGCATGCACAATACCCACTTCATGAGTCCCAATGGTCTCAGTGAAGAGGGACAACATTCCACTGCTCGCGACATGGCACGCCTGGCCAGGCGTGCATACCGTCACCCCGTCATCCGCGATGCAGTCATGACTCGGGAATACTCGTTCAAGCACAATAGCGGCAAAGTGCGTCCCCTGGAAAACACTAATCGACTACTCTGGACATCACCTTACTGCAACGGCCTGAAAACCGGATTTACCAATGCCGCAGGGCTATGCCTGATATCCAGCGGGCAGAAAGATGGCGCAGAAGTCATTGCGGTTGTGTTAGGAAGTAGTTCGAAACACAGATGGAATGACTCGCAATCATTGCTGCACTGGGCGCTGGGTGTCGATGATACGAAGAAGGACGAGAAAATTCCTGCGGATCAGACCGCACAAAAGAAATGACGCAGCCGATTTCGCCACTGCGACGAGCACTGTCGATGACCGCCATTTTCGCTGGCCCGGGAATGCTGGTGCTCTTTTTGATATCTGCATTCCTTGGTGCTCTGCAACCGATGCCGGGAGCCAAGGAAGCGCTCCGCGCAGAAGCACCCGGTTCTCTGATCATCAGCATGAATGCGGGCGGCAAAGGAAAACGGGCTCTCGCCAGACGTTCTTACCTGCTGGTGCCGGCATCGTTCCAACGCCAAGTCATGTTCATGGCCAGCAAGGACGAACTCGAACAGGTCACCATTTCCGACAGCAAGCCCTGGGCATTTTGGGGCTGGCTGGCAATCATTGCGGTCGCACTGGTGCTAACAGTGATCATTTCGATTCCGACACTGTGGCGACTGTATCGCCCAAATCCAGCGCTGCAGATTGATTTAGACGCTCCCCCACCGGAAGATGCGCAGCTTTGACTCAGAGCTCGATGACCTGCAGGAGGCGACGTTACTCAGAAAGTTGCGTCCCTTGAAGGGCGCTCAGGACGCAACTATCGTGTCCAGCAGCCGCGAACTTCACAATTTTTCCTCCAACGATTATCTTGGGCTCGCGGGCTCAGATGTGGTGCGGGCGATGCTCACCGATGCTGTGGAAAAATTCGGTGCCGGCTCAGGAGCATCGCGGCTGGTGTGCGGTGATCTGGAACCCCACCGGATGCTGGAAACGCAGCTGGCAAAATTGAAAGGTACCGAGGCTGCGATCGCATTTTCCAGTGGTTACGCAGCGGCGGTAGGCACCGTTTCAGCGCTGGTGCGGAAAGGCGATGTCGTGATTCTGGATAAATTGTGTCACGCATCACTGATCGATGGTGCCCGCCTCAGCGGTGCAACCGTGCGCGTCTTCCCGCACAATCACCTCGAAAAGTTGGAGAGATTGTTAGCGTCCAGCATAGCGGCGACTGGCGATGAAGGTCGCGTGCTAGTCGTCGCAGAATCGGTTTACAGCATGGACGGCGACTGGGCGGATTTGTTCGGAATCACCCGACTGGTGAAGGCAGCAGGTGCATTGCTGCTCATTGATGAAGCCCATGCATTTGGAATATTCGGCAAAGACGGGCGTGGCCTGGCCGATAAGCTGGGGCTGACAAAGAAGATCGATTTCCATCTTGGCACTTTCAGCAAGGCGACAGGCCTGAGTGGTGGTTATGTCTGCGGCAACCGAGCCAGCATCGACGTCGTTCTCAATCGGGCGCGCAGCTTCATCTATTCAACAGCGCCACCACCCGCGATCGCTGCAGCGGCACACGATGTCATTACGCGTATTTTTCCAGGTGCGATGGGAGAACGCCGACGCGCGCAACTTTGGGACAACGTCGGGATTTTTTATCAAGCCATGGAGGCAGCGGGATCTCCCCTCGCCGCCGAACCGTCCAGCGCCATCATTCCCGTGATTCTAGGGCAAAACGAGCACGCACTAGCAGCGGCCGTAAGACTTGAGGAAGACGGATTCCTGGTGCCCGCCATCCGCTACCCCACGGTGCCCAATGGCCAGGCGAGGCTGCGGGTCACGCTTTCCGCGAACCATCAGGAGTCAGATATCGTAGCTCTGGCGAACGCCATTGCACGTATCACGCCGTGAAACAAAATAATTGAAATGCAGTCCGCTTTCGCTAGTCAGCGCCGTGCATCATTTTCTTGATCACGGGTGAGATCAACAGCATCACCAGTGCGATGACGAGGGCGACGTAGCCAACATTCGAGTAGACCTCAATGTATCGCGCCTTGGCAGCGACGACGTCGGTCATCTGGCCACCAATGGTTTCTGCTCCAGTGTTCCTTGAAATCACACCAGCGAGGAAATTGGACAATCCAGAGTAGAGGAACCACGCACCCATCGTCATCCCTACAACACGTGCTGGCGCAAGTTTCGTCACTACAGACAGACCTACCGGAGAAACAAGCAACTCACCAATGGTATGGATAAAGTAGATGAGGAAAATGAAATACACGGGCGTTAAGGCTTCTCCACCCGAACCTTTTACTCCTGCGACAAGTGACAAAAATCCCAGTCCAGCAAGAGCAACACCAACGGCGAACTTGACCGGTGTAGAAGGATTCAGATTGCGCTTCGCAAGCCAGATCCACAACCATGCGAGAACGGGCGCAAAAACGATGATGTAACCAGCATTGAGGCCCTGAAAAATCGGCGTTTGCACCGACCATCCGAACATCGTCCGATCAACCAGACGAGCTGTGAACAGGTTCAACGATGATCCCGCCTGCTCGAACAATGCCCAGAAAGGAATCTGAGCGAGCATGAAGTACATCGCAGCCAGCATTCGTGAGCGTTCCTTGCCCTCGCAGCGCATCATAGCAAAGTAGAGAAAGAACAGGAACATCGCGATTCCAACAGGTGCGAGAATATTGCCCACGAGTCCTTCGTTCATCACCAGCACCATTGAAATCACCACAATCCCGATTCCAATAAGATAACATATCCACTCGCGATTGATGAACAGAAACACTTTCTCTTTTAGCTTCTCTTCAGATGGTGGATCAGCCTTCCCCTCAAACCACGACTGGCAGTAAAGGAAAATGAATAAGCCACCTGCCATGCCAATGCCCGCTAGTCCAAAGCCATACTTCCATCCGTATTCGATCCCAAGATAGCCACACAATATCGAGGACAGGAACGCCCCCAGATTGATCCCCATATAAAAGATGGTAAAGCCCGAATCGCGTCGCGAGTCGCCAACCCCATAAAGTGAGCCAACGATGGTGGAAATGTTTGCCTTCAAAAATCCAACGCCCGCGATCAGGAGTGCCAGTGACAGGTAGAGAATGTTTTTATACAACTCCTGGGTTTCCACTCTCATCGTGAATTGATCACGCGCGATGGTGGCAGGCAGCGCAACGGCGGCGGGATCCTCCAGTTGCATTTCTGTCGCTGTAAAAGTGACATATGATTCGCCAGCATCAGACACTATTCTCTGTTTGGAATCCCCTCCACGACCCTCAAGGGCAATCTGATAAGTAGTGTCGCCATAAGTCAGCAATTGCTTCGAGCCGTCCCCCTCAAACGCCATGCCAAAGTGCCCGAGCGTCAGCAGGATCGCACCAAATGTCACCGCCTTTCGAGCACCGAGATATTTGTCCGCCAGCGATCCTCCGATGATCGTCATGACATAGACCAGCGCCGTGTATGCTCCGTAGAGAAGGCTGGATTTCTCATCCGAAAACAGAAAGTGCTGAGTCAAATACAGAATCAACAGGCCGCGCATTCCATAGTAGGAAAAGCGTTCCCACATTTCTGTCATGAAAAGAATAAACAAGCCACGGGGATGGCCGAGAATCGTTTTCTCGTTGGCGTTCGCACCTGGCGCTGGGGCATCAGTCATAGGGACTCTAATTGAATGGTAGTCGGGAAAATGGTTCGCCCATCGATACCCATATCAGCGGTGCTTGTCGAACAAAACAGCGGCAAAGCGACCCGCGCGCATTTGATTTTCAGCACTTTCCGCGTATTCTGTGCCGTGGATGACGAACGTCGATCCCACACTTTAACAATATGAACGAATCGGAAAATCGCGCACCGTTCTTCGTCTTTACCGGCATCGTAGTCCTCAGTATCTTGTTCTTTTTCCTGCTGACCTCGGGGGATGACAAGAAGAACGGGCCACTGGAGGCGAAAGGCCCCCATGCGCAACCCGCGAGCGTTGCGTCATCGCCTGGAGTCAAGCCCCCCGATGGCAAGTTCTCGATTCCTGTCGAAATGGATCTCGATGGGCGCAGAGGTAAGAGCGGCGATGCCTCTTCTACGGCAGCTGCGTCGTCCGACTTTGCAGATGCGCCGCAACCGGTTCGCGCCTTTGTCAACTCTGCCATTACGGGTGATTTGGAAAACATACTTGATGCAAGTGCCACGCCGATTCCAAGCGGAGAAAAGGAGTTGCTGGTCGCACTGTTCGACTCAGGAGAATGGACGGTGGCGAAAAATCAGCCGCCGGTGGAGCTCGGGCAATTCGGTGACAAATTCCGCTGGATGCTGCCATTGCGAGACACCTCATCCGAAGCATCTGCTACATCCGCGTCACAAGTTCCTCACCTGTATTTAGACCTGGTGCGTGGACCTCAAAAGCGTGGTTGGCGACTGGCGGACGTGCGCATTCCCCCTGACTTGGTGCCTGCGGCGGTCGACGCATTGAAGTCGCGGGGACAAGTGATCGATACGACAGGCATCCGCACCGCACCAGATGCGCTGATGACGGCCGAGCACTTCATGAATGCCGTGGCAAATGCGGACTATGAACGTGCGCTGAGCATGGCCGATCTCGATCAAATCAGCCGCGAAAAAATTGCCGGATTGTTCATCATTATGGAGGAAGGAAAATACCGCATGCAGCAACGCAAACCATTGATGGCAACGGTTGCAACGGCTGACTCGGCGTGGATCGTCGGCCGCATCCGCTCCGACGCAGGCATGGACGCATCTGACTTTGGCGTAGAGATGGCGCGTACCCCAGGCAGCGATTGGAAGATCACTGGACTTCACTTTTCCAAATTGCTCGCTTCCTTTGCGGCATCATCCAGTCCCGAATCCGTGCCCTACACGCCGATCGTTGAGAATCCATCGGGCGGAGAATCCCTGGTGCTCTACTTTGGCTACGACGAAGACATGCTGCACCTGCGCGCGCAACGCCAACTCCTGATCGTCGCCACTCTGCTGAAGGAAGATTCAAGCAAGCGACTACGCATCACTGGCCACGCTGATGCTATGGGCACGGAAGATTACAACTTCGCGCTTTCTGGTCGACGCGCTTACTCTGTCCGTGATCAATTGATCCAGCTCGGCGTTCCAGCCAGGCAAATTGAAACACAGGGATTCGGCGAATCCACTCCCCTGGCGGACAATCAGCGCGAAGACGGAACGGACAATCCCGAAGGCCGCTCAAAAAATCGGCGAACGGAAATATTTCTCAATTTCTAACACTAGTTGAGGCTGGTGGCGTGGTTCGTGCACGAACCACAGCTACGCGAATTCTTCATTGGAGGCATCGGAGTCGGCCGGGAAGCCCCTCCAATAATCGGGCTTTCTAAAGCGGACATCTTCGTTTAGTTTTGCGACATGCTGCCGGAATTAAGGTTCCTACAATTTGCAACTCTCCATTGTCTGACGACTTACATTCGGCGCATTCTGGTTTCTATGGGGGTGCTTGTGGCATTGCTGGTGAACTGTCTTGGCGGGCCAATCCATTCGCCAGAGGATGACGCGTTTTTAGAGGATGTGCAGCGTCGGACGTTTGGATATTTCTGGCACACAACCAACCCAGAGAACGGACTGACTGCTGATCGCTGGCCCACGGAAACATTTGCCAGCATCGCGGCGGTGGGCTTTGCGTTGACGGCTTACCCCATTGGTGTGGAACACGGATGGATCACGCGCGAACAGGGCGTCGATCGCACGCTGACGACTCTGCAATTTTTCGCAGATGCTTCGCAAGGTGACGCGACTGAGGGCATGAGCGGCCACAAGGGGTTCTACTATCACTTTCTGGAACAAGACACAGGAAAGCGATTTCGAACGAACGAGTTGTCGTCGATCGATACCTCCCTACTGATGGCTGGCGTGCTTTTCTCAGGCGATTACTTTGCTGGCGAGGCTGCGGATGAACAGCGGATTCGCACCTTGGCGGATGCACTATACCGCGATGTGCAGTGGGATTGGATGCAACAGGAGAGCGGCTTGATTGGTCATGGATGGAAACCAGAGACGGGCAAGCTGAAACATGCTTACGCTGGATACAATGAGGCCATGATTCTCAACATTCTAGCGCTCGGATCGCCTACACACCCGGTTGATACGAAGTTGTGGGAGGCATTCACGTCGACCTATCAATGGGAAACATTCTACGGTTACGACATGGTCAATTTCGGCCCCCTTTTTGGCCATCAATATTCACATGTCTGGATTGATTTCCGCAAGATCCAGGATCCTTACATGAAGACAAAGCAGATCGACTACTTCGAAAATTCGGTCAGGATGACACGCGCACAGCGCGCCTATGCCATCGCCAATTCGATGGGATGGAAGGACTACAGCAGTAATTTCTGGGGACTGACTGCTTGCGACGGACCCAGGCACTTGAAGCGAAACTACAACGGCACAGAACGACAATTTTTCACCTACACAGCACGTGGTGCCAGCAGCCTCCGAATTCGCGATGATGGAACACTGGCGCCAACAGCCGTTGGCGGATCCATTGCCTTTGCGCCAGACATCTGCATCCCTGCAATGCGCGCAATGAAAGACCGGTATGGAGAAGCGCTCTACGGCAAATTTGGCTTTGTCGACTGCTTCAATCCCACGTTTACTTTTGCCGACATCAAGCTGCACCATGGAAAACTCGTAGACGGGATGGGATGGTTCGATACGGACTATCTTGGAATCGATCAAGGCCCCATTATCACCATGATCGAAAATTATCGAACTGAGCTGATCTGGAAAACGATGAAGAAAAATCCACACATCCAGCGAGGATTGAAGAAAGCAGGATTCGGCGGCGGTTGGCTGGATAATTAGTATTCAGCTGGGGAGTTCGCCTCCTTCTCGGAGAAGTTGCGATTGATTGGAAATAAAACCTCCATGGAGGCTATCCAATTTATCTACAACATTATATGCGGAATCCAGCAGGATTCGGCGTGGTAATATTAGGTGGTTTCGGCGCGAATGCAGACGACGTTCGAAGGTGATCGCAGGCACGACAATGATAAAACCGCTAACGTCCGGTCTGTGTCCGGTCGAATGGCGGCAAGCCAACGAACGTGATTTCGATAGGCAGTGGAATTCGGCGCTGATAGCATTTGAGTTGTCTATTCTCTACGTGGAGCAAATTAATCAACTGCAGGAATCATCATTCCAACGGATCTCCACTGCCCCCTAACAAACCGTAAACGAATCATGCATACACTTAGATTAAAATCTACATCCGCCATTCTGGCCGGAATCACTCTGTTGGCGACGACCGCACCTATCTTTGCCGGAGTGAAGGATGGGATGAAAGCAGGAACGCCAGCGTTGAAATCCATTGGAGCCCTTGCCTTCGGACCAGAAGGCATATTGTTCGCAGCGGACCCGAAGGGCGCAGCGATCATTGCCATTGATTCCAGCAGTATCTCAGCAAACGCCACACCAACGCAGGCGGCGAAAATCGAAAAACTTGATCAAAAGATCGCTGCTGCTCTGGGAACAGATGCCGACGGCATTACCATCGAAGACCTCGCAGTCAATCCTGTCTCCCACGCAGCCTACGTGTCGGTGTCTCGAGGAAAAGGCCCGGATGCGAAACCCGCATTGATTTTGATCTCAGGAGTCAAAGTGGAGCCACTCACATTGGAGAATGTCAAATTTTCCAGTGCTGAGCTAAGCGATGCACCTGAGGACAAAGAGGTAGGCGAAGGCCGGCGACGTCAGAATCGCAGGACGAGTTCGATCACGGACATGGCATGGATCGATGGTAAACTCGCTGTCGCCGGACTTTCCAATGAGGAATTTGCTTCCACCCTCCGGGTGCTGGATTTTCCATTTGATGGCACCTCCGCAGCATCCAGTGTGGAAATCTTTCACGGCGCACATGGCAAGATGGAAACGCACTCGCCGATCCGCACCTTACTCCCCCTCGACATCGAAGGCGAACCTAACATTGTTGCCTCTTACACTTGCACACCTCTCGTAACAATTCCGGTAAAGCAAATTAAAACCGATGCGCACATTACTGGAAAAACGATCGCAGAGTTGGGAAATCGCAATCGGCCACTGGATATGATCGACTACAAAAAAGATGGGAAACACTTCATCCTCATGGCCAATAGTGCGCGTGGCATAATGAAAATTGGCACCGCAGGAATGGCTGACGCTGCAACCTTGAGCGAACGCGTCAGCGACACTGCAGGAGTCGGCTACGACACCATCGACGACTGGAAAGGCGTCACCCAGCTGGCAAAACTGGACGCAACGCAAGCGATCATCATTCAGAGTGATGATGCTGGCCAACACTTAGTTCCCGTGGCATTGCCCTGATTCGCCAGGCCAAGTGCGGAAAAACCCATACCATTGCTGTTTTCGCCAGCCCGCACACATGAATTATGTGCGCGGACTGGCGCTTTTATGGTCATTCTGGTTGATGACGATCGGCCAGGCAGAGGAGGCGCCGACGCTGCATTTCCGCCCTGCTGAAGGAACGGTGCTCGCCAGAGGAATCACTGCAGCCAGAGAATCGCGGCCACTTGCTCGCCTCCTGAAAATCTATGTCCTGAACGACGATGGAGAAATCTCTGAGGACACTCCTCAGATCATTGGTGACTATAAATCGATGGAAGGAACCATTCGTTTCACTCCACGGTTTGGGTTTGATCCCGGCATTCGCTATCGCGCAAATTTGGAAGTCGAGGGATTCTCGATTTCGCCATTGGACTTTGGCATTGCAAAACAGCGATATGAGCCATCGACGACCGTCACCGCAATTTACCCTGGTGGCGACGTCTTGCCAGAGAACCAGCTGCGATTCTATCTGCACTTTTCGGCGCCTATGAGCCGGGGCTTCGCGGCCCGGCATGTGAAGCTTTTTGCGGACAACGGAAAAGTGGTCGATCTTCCATTTCTGGAGTTAGATCAAGAACTTTGGGATCCAGATTTCCAGCGCCTGACGCTGTTCTTCGATCCAGGCCGCGTCAAACGGGGACTAAAACCTCATGAGGAAAGCGGCCCAGTACTGATTGCCGGAGAACGCTACACACTAGTGGTCGAGGACACTTTTGAGGATTCCAAAGGGATGCCACTTGCGACATCCTTCCGAAAAACTTTCCAGGCCGGCGCGGTCGACTACACGCAACCAGATGAATCACTCTGGAAAGTGACAGCACCACCCACCGGCACTAAAACCCCACTCCGCGTCACCTTTGAGGCACCGCTTGATCACGGCATGCTGCAACGCATGATTGAAGTGATCGATTCTTCTGGCAATCGAATAGATGGAACGATCGCTGTAGGTCAGCAGGAAGCTGAGTGGACAATCACACCAACCGAAGCATGGCAATCTGGAAAATTCAGTCTGCGCATCGATCGACTGCTGGAGGACAGCTGCGGCAACAGCCTGGAGCGACAATTCGAGATCGCACGTGTCGAGCGCACGCTCAATAAACCAACACAACGATACTCCAGAATTGATTTTCAGATTGGGACTTCATTTTCTGAATCCTCGCACCACAACTCGAGCAATTGGAGCAACTGGGGAGAATGGCGCGGCCCTCAACACTCAGGTGTTTCCAGCGAAGGAAACCTTCCAGTCAGCTGGAGTCCGAGTGAACTTCTTGTGTGGCAGGCTGAGACTGCCGGCCCGGGCGCTTCGACTCCCATCGTCTGGGAAGACCGAATTTTCATCACCGCGCAAACGGGCAGAGACGCAAAGATTCGTCGGCCAGGTGTTGTGCTTTCCCGGGAAGACGATGAACTGGAACTGTGCATACAATGTTTCCGCCGCAGCGATGGCACTCTCCTCTGGCAACACCGATTGAAGCCAAACGGTAGCCTGACACCGACACATTCGTTGCACAACCAGTGCACGCCCAGTTGCGTCACCGATGGCCAGCGCGTGATCGCATGGTTCGCGACGGGCCAGTTGCATTGCTATGATATGGAAGGCAATGAACAATGGTCGCGCAATCTCGCCAGCGACTACGGTGCGTTCGATCTACTGTGGGCACACGCCAGCTCCCCCGCCCTCTTCAGCGATCTGGTTTACCTGCTCTGCGATCACGACCCTCAGGCAAATCTGATCGCGCTCCGTGCCGATAGCGGCAAAGAAGTTTGGAAGGTCAACAGAGGCAGTGGTCTGCGCTCCTACAGCACACCCGTAGTCTATCAAAGAAAAGGAGAGGTACCCCAGATCATCGTCAATTCCAATCCGGGCATCGACGGCTATGATGCTCTCACAGGACGCCAGCTTTGGGACTTCGCAGAGTTTTGCAAAGTCCCCGTTCCCGTGCCTGTTGTAGTGGATGGCACGCTTTATGCCGGTCGCGGGTATACCAACGGCCCGCTCATTGCATTACCATTGCCGCTGCGTGACAAGCTCCCCCGACCGACCATTCACCTGACTAAGGGTGATGCCTCATGGCGGCTGGCATCACGGGCTCCCTACGTATCCTCTCCGCTTATTTACAATGGCCGAATCTACCTCGCTTCAGAAAACGGACAAGTGCGCTGCCTCGACCAATCGTCCGGCGAAATACTGTGGAGTCGCAAATTGGGAACAACCTTCTGGTCATCTCCTGTAGCGGGCGATGGCAAGATTTACCTGCTCGATGAAGCAGGCGAAATGATCGTGCTGGCGGACACCTCAGAATTGACAGTCCTGGCGCGAAACCGTTTATTCATGCCCGAGGGCGAACGCATGTTAGGCTCTCCCTCTATTTCCCATGGATGCCTGTTCTTCCGTTCAGAATCCAAACTGTTCTGTGTTGGAATCCGCAGCGACCATTAATATTAGCGCGCGCTCAATTATGTATACTTGGTTTCGATGAATGTCACTATCTACGAAATGGAACACAGTCCGTTCTGCATTCCGATCACTCGGGTTCTGACGGCGCTGGGAGTTGGGTTCGACCGCATTGCGGTGCCCAATTGGAACCGCAGTGTCGTGATAGAGGCCACTGGTGGCAGCTACTATCAAGTGCCGATTCTAAAGCACGGTGAAACAGTCATAGCCGAGTCGACACCTGAATCGCAGGATATCGCGCTATACATTGATCAAACATTCGCGGCTGGCAAACTTTTCCCGAAAGGAAATGCGGGACTGCAGGAAATCCTCATCCGCTACATCGAAAATGATGTCGAATCAGTCACCTTCAAACTGGTCGATTCATATTACCTTGATAGCCTTGTAGATCCTGTGGCGCGACTGATGACGATCCGCCACAAGGAACGTAAATTCGGCCCTGGATGTGTCACTGCCTGGAAGGAAAACCGCGCAGCGTTGCGCAAGGAAGTGGAAGACCATCTCATGAGATTTGAAACGACTCTGCAACATTCTTCATTCGTTTTAGGAGAGCGGCCCTATTACGTCGACTTTGCACTTTACGGTGTTCTGGGAAACTACCTGTACCGCGACTACAATTCCCTGCCAGCCGACTTCACAGGAATCCAGACATGGATGGAACGGCTTGAGCAGTTCCGATTCGATTAACCCATTGCATGGACACTCCAGAAATCCCTCACAAACGCAGAAAACGCTATCGCGGCAGCCATCCAAGACGGTTCGAGGAAAAGTATAAGGAACTTGATCCCGCAGTCGATCCCGAAACGATTGCAAAAGTCATCGCCTCGGGAAAGACGCCTGCTGGCCAGCACCGGCCGATTTTAGTTGAAGGAATTCTCAAGCATCTAGCCCCTGAGCCCGGCCAGCGCGGAGCAGATGTAACCTTTGGCTATGGCGGTCACAGCGAGGCTATTCTTGCCAGGATTCAGCCCGGCGGACAACTGCTCGCGACCGACGTCGATACTCAGCAACTGCCGAAAACGGAAGCTCGGTTGAGAGAACTGGGCTATGGCGCAGATGCGCTCATCGTGAGACGTTGCAACTACGCGGGCATTGCGGGGATGCTGGGCAAAACGGGCTGGCACGATGGGGTCGACTTTCTGCTGGCGGACCTTGGGCTTTCCTCGATGCAGATCGACAATCCCGAACGCGGCTTTTCCTATAAGAACGATGGCCCGCTGGACATGCGCATGAATCCCGCGCGTGGCGTTACTGCGCGAGACTGGCTGGCAACTTGCAACGTTGAAAAACTCGCGAACGAACTCACTCAGAACAGCGATGAACCCAACGCGCTTTTGCTTGCCAACAGCATCGTCGACGCCAGAAACGCAACGCCGATCGAAACGACACGACAATTGCGAAAGATCATTGTATCCGCATTCACCTGGCACATGGAAGACGATGAACAAAAGGCTACCGTCTCTAGAGCTTTTCAGGCGATCCGCATTGCCGTGAATGAAGAATTCATCGCGCTGGACACTTTCCTTACTCGACTCCCCACTTGCCTGAAGCCGGGCGGCCGCGTTGCCATTCTCAGTTTTCATTCCGGTGAAGACCGCCGAGTGAAACACCACTTCCGCAAGGGTGTCCGTGCGGGGATTTACGCATCCATCAATCAGGAAATTATCCGCCCCACGCCCAGAGAGATCGGCGAAAACTCGCGCGCTGCGTCCGCAAAAATGCGTTGGGCCATCCGCGCGTAGCTCAGATTCTCTATCTTCGCCCCGTCCGCTCGCAGTGGCCTCTCCAATATTGGCGCGAACCAATCCAGATGTAGACGGCACCTGACGCGACAACAAAAGTGCCGGCAAAATTTGTCGGCCACTCAGGACGGGGAAATTGCAGCATGACCCAGCAGACGGCTATCATTTGCCCGACCGTCCCTACTTTACCCGTCCAGTGCGGGCGCACCTCGATCGCCCCACGCCGCGAGTAATTGATAGCAAACGCCGCGAAAATAGACAGCGAGTTGCGCGCGACAACGACGGTGGCAAACCATAGCGGAAAGCGCCAGCCACCGTCATCGTACCAGGACACAAAACTAAAAGTCAGCACCCCAACCAACAACAATGTCATGTCCGCAAGTGGATCTAAAAGTCTGCCCAACTCCGTGCGCTGATCGTAGCGCCGGGCAATGTAGCCGTCGATCCCATCGCTGACAGAGGCGATAAAAAACGTCGCCAGCGCCGCCCAGCGCCACAGGTACTGCGGCTCACCAGCAGCCAGACTCACTCCGTAAAGCGACGCAGTTGTCGCAAAAACCGGGATCAGGAAGATCCTGAAAAAGGTGATTTTGTTTGCCGTCGTCACGCCTATGCTTATGCAATAAAAGGCACCATTCTCCAGCAATTCTGCACCTTCAAGTGATGTCTCACCTCTCGACTCCGTGAACGATTCCACTATCCGCGACATCATCAAGAATTTGAACCTGACCCCCAGTCGCAAGTTGGGGCAAAATTTCCTGACCGATCGCAATATAGCGGCGTGGATTGTCAATGCACTTGAAATTGAGCCCAATGACACGGTGATCGAGATCGGCCCTGGCACTGGCGCGCTCACCGAGCACGTGGTCGGGCGCTGCCGCCAGCTGATTCTGGTAGAAGCCGACGGACGTCTGGCCGACTACCAGCGGGAAAAATATGCTGACCGTAATGATGTGACTGTCATCGAGCAGGATGCTGTGCAATTTGACCTGCGACCCTACTTTAAGGAGCAGCCCATCAAAGTTCTCGGCGCCCTCCCCTACTCCAGTGGCACGGAGATCGTGCGCACGTTCATGCGCAATCCATCGCCAGCAGCGCGGGCAGTATTTACGTTGCAGAAGGAAGTCTGCGAGCGCCTCACTGCCGGGCCGGGGACAAAGGCCTACGGCAAAATGAGCCTGCGCATCCAAGCGCGGTGGAATGTCCGCCTGGTTAAGTTGCTGCCGCCGGAATTGTTCATGCCGCGGCCACAAGTCAACTCCGGCGTCGTAGTGATCGATCCCAGAAGGCGCGAGGAAATGCCAGTATTTGACGAGGCACTGCTCGACAAGCTGGCGCGTCAGGGATTTTCACAACGGCGCAAACAATTGAAAAAACTGCTGCCACCATCGCCGATTCCATGGGAAGAATTAGTGGCAACGTTAGGTGCCAGCGCAACCTGTCGTGGTGAAGAATTGACGCTGCGTCAATGGGTCGATCTCACCAATATTTATGACGACCATCCTCTTAAAAATTTACCCCAGAGCGCGGATGAAATGTTCGACGTAGTCGATGATCAGAACAACGTGATCGCACAAAAGCCACGCGGTGAAGTTCACGCTCAGAACCTGCACCATCGTGCTGTGCACATCTTTGTTGTGAATCCCAAGGGCGATCTCTTTTTACAGAAACGTTCGCACTTGAAAGATGTATTCCCCAGCGCCTGGGACTCAAGTGCTGCCGGGCATCTGGACGTGGGCGAATCCTATCGCGATTGCGCAGTCCGGGAGCTCGAGGAGGAACTCGGAATCAAAACCGATGCGGCAGCCCTGACGCTTCACGCGACGATTCCATCCTGCGAAAAGACCGGCTGGGAATTTGTCGAATTATTCAGCATTCCCTACAAAGGGAAACTGCGCTTTCCATGCAGCGAAGTAGAATGCGGCAACTGGTTTCCGATGGCAGAGGTGAAAGCCTGGGGAGCTCGTCGACCACAGGACTTTGCAGCGGGATTTCTCGAGTGCCTCAAGCGCTACGAATCGTCCTCTGGCCTGTAACAATGCAGCGACAGCTAAATAAAGCGACTACTGGATTCGGACGTCGGGTTCCTTGTCCTCGATCATTTCTTTTACCATCAGAATGGGTGTCATGATGCCATTCTCGGTTTGGAAATCCATCGTGCCAACTAACTTGTACCACCCCATTTCCTTGTAAGGTGGTGGTTTTTCACCGAACTCAACAGCGATCGATACCGGACGCGAATCCGCGGCACAACACTGCATAAACATTCTGAAGCCGCGAAGCCGCGATCCATTCGGATTATTGACCGTGTCCTCGACCACCTGAGCAACGGTTTCGACTGGCTGGCCGTTCAACACTTTGCGCACTTCCACGTCGCCCGCACTATAGAACAACTCGATCAACGAGATCATAAAGTTGCCGTCATCGCTGCGTTTCACGAAGCTCTCCAGATCTTCCAGCGTAAACTCTGGCAGCCCACCGGACTTGGGTGCCTCTGATTTACTACTCGCCTCAGCGGATTCTGGTTTCTTGCGAATATCGAATCGATCTGGCAAGGCCGCCTTTTCAGGATCAATCATTGCCGACTTCTGCCGCGCCATCTTGAAGGCGTCACTGTAGTCATTTTTCGTTGCGACCGCAGCAGCCGTCACTGGCAGCAGTAGAATGGCCAACATCGACAGCTGTCCAGAAATTGATCGATCCTCATGATGATGCACATGGCCTGCATGCGCATGATCATGCGAGTGGCCGTGATCATCATGATCGCAGCCAGTCGAGCAACCATCGGCAGCCTCATGATCATGATCGCTGTGGGCGTGATCGTGGTGATCATGGCCACAGTCAACTGCCACTTTTCGGTTCAACACATTGAACATCCCGAGCACAAACAATCCGAGACCAGCGATGGCTGTCTGGATGCGGAAGGTACCATCGCCAGACAAGAAAAAATCGACTCGACCAGACGCATAAAAGTAAAGCAGGACTGCGCCCCAGACAAAGAGTGCCAGTACCTTCAAATAGAAAAAGAAACCCTGATCTGTCGCCTGATCGTGCTCTGCCAATGCATCATGACCGTGCGCATGGTCATGGTGGTCGTGGCCACAACCACCCTCCTTGCCATGATCGCAGTGCTGGTGATCGTCGTCATTTGTCTTATTGCTGTGAGAATCAGATGAGTTCATAACGCGATGAGTTTCAAATTAACGCTGCGGCAATGCGAACACGATTGACCACGGGATGCAGAGCAAGCCAATTAGAATAAACAGACCAAACACCAGGAACAGCACGAACTTCTTTCTGAAGACGCTCGAATAGAGGAACAGCAGCTTCACATCCATCATCGGCCCGTAAACCAGGAAGGCCAATTTCGAGGTAAGGGAAAGCGAGGCATCCGCAGCGATGATGAAGGCATCCGTAGTGCTGCAAAGTGAGAGAATAAATGCGAACACCATCATTCCCGGAACTGCGATCATGTCATTGCTGGCAAAACTCCTCACAAGATCCTGCAACGCCGGACTGGTGCTGAAGGTAGCTGCGATAATCACACCAATCACGAAATACATGCCCGTCTCCAGAAAGTCAGTTTGCGCGGTGCGGAACGCGTGAATGAGACGATTCCCCTTGCCTTTGTCCGCATCATTATCATGCGGCACCACCTCTTTAGCCTCCGGTTCAACGCTTTCGCCTCCATCTGGCAACTCAGCGGCGATGTGATCGGCAAGGATCTTGTTCGGCGCGATCTTGTGCACTAACAAACCAACAAAAACAGTGACCATGTAGGCCATCAACAAGCGCGACAACGTCATCTCCATCGCCACGCCTTTGAATGCCGAGTAGGTGCTGACAACAGTGATCGGATTGATAATCGGAGCTGAAAGCATGTAGGTGACAGCGCACGCAACTGGCAGACCTTTCTTCACCAGGCGGCGAATCACAGGAACGATCGCACACTCGCAAACAGGAAATATCGCACCGAGCAATCCACTCGCAAATATCGCCAAAACGCGATTTTTTGGCAATAGCCGATCCATCGCATTTTTTGGCAAATACGCGTCAATAAAGCCGGAAATCAGTGTTCCCAGCAAAATAAACGGTGCTCCCTCCAGCAGAATACTGATGAAAGAGCGGGCAATATCGTGGTAGGCTGGATTTGAGAATTCCATCGCTGCGGACACGGTCGCGATTTCTGCCCAAAAGGCAAGGCGCGACAGTCAGAGAAAAATGGCTCTGAAACGACAACAGCATCAGCAAGGCACCACTTGCGCACCAGACACAATAGAGCGGCCCTTAGCTTATAGAAATAAAGGAATCCCTGATCAATTCGTGCATCGGAGATCTCACGAGACCTCCTCCTTGAGTGCGTATGGAAGTGAACTCCACCGTTTCACATCATCAAACCAATCCCAAACAGCCTGAATACGTAGCTTCAATAGTTTCTAAAAATGAATTTACTGCACGGGCAGCGGAATTCGCTCTCAGGTGTCGTGCGGCTAATGCTTAACGTTGATATATCCGGCGAGCTTACAATGGTTGGCATCGTCGTGAATGTGGGAGCAATGATTTGAAGGATCACATTTTATACTTCGCCCTGGGCCGTGGCCGAATTTGCGCATTCATGACTTTTGGCACTGGGCGCTGGATGCACTTTCTGGTAATACTCTCCAGATTGACAGAACTGTGAATCCAGACCATGTTTCCAAATGAGCAAAGCTCAGACGACAACCCAAACGCCGAAAGCGGTTTACCTCACCGATCCCGAGGAAATGCTGAAACGGCGCTTGAATCAGCGGCGATTGTCCTCCGAAGAGTTCCTAGCCCAGCAGAAAGAACTCAAGCGCGCTGCCGAGCAGTTCTTCGAGGACGCCAAGAACGCGACCTCCTCGACTGGGCCCGTGCGAACAAGCGCCTAGTCGACCCTTCACCGTTCTTGGATATTCCCGGAGAAGGTGGAGAGGAACATCAGATAGGATTTGGTAAGGAGGTTTGTTACAAACTCACGCACTCAAAGCGTTATGGCTTCACTGTTGTAGCCGATGGCGGGATCGCTGAACTCACTGCCGGACTTCCACTAGAGTATTTGGAGAGACTGCTCTTACAAAACCGCCTCTTTGGAGATCAGGTCGAACTTATCGGAGTCGGTCTTGAGAATGAAACTCCGGTCATGGTCACTTCTCAGCCTCTCGTCAGCGGTTCGGCCGTGAGCCGTGAAGAAATGATCGCCTTCATGGCACAATCCTATTTCTTTCCTCTTGAGGGACTTTCGTTAGGCCACCAAGGCTCCCTGGCATTCTATCGAGACCTGGATCAGGTCGCCGCCTTTGATGCCCATCCCGGCAATTTCCTCAAAGACGACTCTGGTGCCATTCTTCCCATTGATCTCATCCTTCTCAAGGCAGACGATGCGTTGGGCGAGATCTTCGAGCACTACCTGGTGACGTGAAACTTGTTACGGACAACGCACTGAGAATCTACCTTTTTTCATAGTGTGCGAAACCTGAATGTCTTCAAATCTGGATTGAGGGTAAACACCTCAGCTGCTTTACCGTGATAGATGAATGCGGCATCGCGCCCTTTATACTTCTCGCAAAGCTTCCGGTAGTTTTTGCGATTCTCTACGCCTTTGATGTCGAAATTGGCGCGAAGCACGCCAGCCGTTGAATAGCCTGCCGCCAAAATCTCATCCTCTCCCAACAGCCGTTCACCAAGTTCGACAAACCTCCCCAAACACTTACGATTTACAGCGCTTCTCGAAACGGTTGGCCTTACCATGGTGATCTCGTCTGGTTTGTTCGCAAGGAGCCAAACTTGCAGTTTGGGTGTGTCCATCGACCATCGCGCCTCATCGTCGAATCCTGCCGACTCGAAGCGGAAGCGGTTGCGCTCAGCGTGTGCATAGAATTGATAGGTTTGCACGCTCCAGTGATCGGCGAGGGTGACTAGAGCTCCATCTGTATTGCTCGTTGCAAGCACACCCAAAGTATTTTCTCCAAAAGAAAGTGCACAATGGTCTTCGATCACAAAGTGCCCATCGGAATCCGTAGCGATGACAGTCAGTTTGTTCCGAGTGAGTCCGTCTGGATCCCTGTGTGACGACACTTGCAAGGTGAGATCCCCGGTGAGGTTGTGCTTTCCGGGCTTGGTAATTCTTAGTTCAGCTGAAAAGGCCGATGCGCCAAATGCAGCAAGTGTCGCCCAGATCCAGATGATGCTACATGAGTTCTGCATCCCCGTTAGAGTCCCGGACACAGCAAATGTTCATTCATCGCGAATCACCTTCAACTTTTCTCCCGGAGCGGGGAGGTGGTTGTGAGGATGAAATCGAAAAATTTGGCGAGGATGTAGACTTTATTTTGATGCGTTGGAGGGAGTCTCTCACATCCAATTCACGTCACTTTAGAAATTGAACGATAAGGTAATTTCAAGGCTTAAAGGAGAAACCATACTGAATGAAAATTCAATGACCCCATCATACCTCCTGATACCTTAGTTGAAGCAGATCCGGCGGAAGTGATGAGAAGTTCTTGAGTTCAAGACTTGCAATCAACCTTAATAATTCCCATTGCTAGAAGGCTTACTCCCTGCTTACTGTCTCGCACTCTTGTCTGATTTCCCACAGTTCCCCGGATGCACTTGCCATGACCTCATCGCAGAGGGGTCCTGTGGCGGCGTTTACATTGGCACATGGGAAGAGGAGACCGACGTGGCGGTCAAAATTTTTAAGCCAGACGCGATCAATCGGGAGTACCTGAAGCACTGTCTCGACAAGCTGCGCAGTGGCGGGAATCACCCTGGGATTCTATCGATCCATGATCACGATCTGGACGGTGATCCGGCGTATTCGATAATGGATCTGCGGCTCGACTATGAGACAGAGACGCCGGAACCGCGAACGCTGGAAACGATCTGTGGCCAGATCCCAGCCAACAAGGCTTGGGCGTTGATCGGTCAGCTGGCGGAGGCAATGGCACACATTCATGGCTTGGGCATTGTCCACTGCGGGCTCAAGACCAGCAACATTTTCCTGATCGGCGGCGAAGACAATTTGCGCCTCCAGGTGAGTGACCTGGGCCAGGGATGGCTGGGCGGCGTCGGTCGATTGGCACTGAACGATCACACCTTCTACGCGAGTCCGGAGCAGCTGTCGCATCCCGAACAGTTGTTTGAAGGAAATGTGCAATCATGGGACGTGTATGCGTTCGGCGCGGTCGCCTACCGGTTGCTGACTGGCTACTTTCCACGATTCGAGGATGAGCTGGAAGCCCTGCGCGAACAAATTGAGCAGAATCCAGAATTGCCGATCGTGTTCGATCCGGCCGAGTACGCTGCCGATGCGTTAAAGTATCCCGATATACTCTGGCCGGGCCCTCCAGCGGACGACACCGAGGCCCATAGGCGGACAATCATCGAACGCTGCCTGTCACTTGCTCCAGAGGATCGCTTCTCGCAGATGGGTGAAGTGAATGCCAGCCTGAGTGCGCTTGCCTCCACTCATATTGTTGCACCTGCGGTTGCGCCGCCATACGCGCAGTCAGCGGACAGCGACCTGGATGCAGATGAGTCTGCTCCTGGCTACGCAAAAATGGCAACTCCGGCAGCTCCGTCCCCTACGGTTCATGTTGCCCAGGACGAACCGTATGGCGAGCAACAGGGGAAGTCGATTTTGCGTTTCCTGCCCTGGGTGCTGGCGCTGATATTGGCCGGTGTCGCAGCGCTGCTTTTTAAATCTTATTCTGATTCGAAAAGCGAACTGGAAGCAGCTGAAGCCAAGCTTGCCCTGACCCAGGGGACGATCAATGAAGTCTCTGGCGAACTGGCGAACAAGACGGATCTGGAGCAAAAGACGGCAGCAATCGTCGCCGAAAACAACCTCGAACTTGGCAATGCCCAGACAGAGAAAGTGCGCGCACAACGAAACCTTGCGAAAGCGCAGGACGCGGCGGATTTCTTTTTCAGTGAGTTCATTGGCAGCGGCTCAGACTTCGCAGACACTCCAGAGCGGCGCATCGCATTTGAGCGTGCAGAAAATTTTTATCAGTCAGTTTTGAATGGGGCTGTTGATGACCCAAACCTGCTCGATTCGCGAGCCCGGGCGACCCTTAATCTTGCTCTGATTCAGAATGGACTGGGCAAGACATCAGAAGCAGAAACTGGCTACAGCGCGGCGATCGAATCTATCAGCAAACTCATTGAGCAAGATTCCACCGGTCCATCTGCCGACGACCACCAACTGAGACTGGCCAGAGCCCGGGTATCTTCAGCCAAACTGAGAATGTCACGCGGCGACTTTGAAGACAGTCTCTCTCAACTGGAACAGGCTAATGAACAGTACCGCCCCTTCGCAGCGAAACTTGCGGATGATCCAGTGTTGAAACACTCCGTAGCCGAAGTCTACCAACTCACGGGCAAGGTGCTGCGTGAATTAGCGCGCACAGAAGAAGCGATTGCGCAACTGGGCCGCGCAATTGAGCTTCTTGAGTCAGCAGAAGAGAACCCTAACACGGCCCCAAAAGATGCTTCATTACTTTCAAAAGCCTACTTTGAGCGAGGCCGCAGTCGGCTAACAGGTTCACAGCTTGATGATGGCGCTGGCGATCACGTGAAGGCTGTCGACATACTCCTGCCTCTGCATGCCCTGGATTCTGATTCACCATCCTACCGACACCAGCTGGGAATCAATTACTGGGCGCTCGGGGAAATGCTCGGCGAGAGCGGTCTATTCAACGAAGCTGCACAGGCACATTCCAAGGCGGTAGAATACCTCAAGGATCTGGTGGAGCAGTTCCCTAACACGCCAGAATACAAGATGGCACTGGCTCGAGACTACGCATCTGTTGCGCGACTGCTGAGAGATCAGGGCTCACCGGAGAAAGCGCTCGACTATCAGCGTGGTGCAGTCATCTTCATCTACGAAGTCGTCAAGAAGGCGGGCGCGACCGACTTGAATCGTCATGAACTTGCCTTGAATCGCGGATTCTATGCAGAGCTTCTCTCGGCAGCTGACCAAACAGGCGAAGCAGTGACGCAAGTAAGCGACGGAGTAACAATGCTGGAGGAAATCCGCATCAAGCAAACTGCCGACTCATTCCTCCGAAAGAAATTTCAAATCAGCCTGGCGCAACTTTACGGAACACAGGGTGAAGTCTGGGAGAAGAAAGAAGAGAGCAAAGAGGAAGCGATCACGAGCTTCAAGAAAGCTGTTGAAACGTGGCAGCAGCTGACCACTGCCGGGCATCAAGAGGAAATGATTATCAAGGGACTTGAATGGTCAATCGAGAAGCTTTCCAAATTGGATCCAGAAGCGATGAAGGGAAGTGGAGAAGATGCGGAGACGAGTGAGGGCTCCGAGTCCGCTTAGGGATTGTTCGGAAATTAACTGTGCGAAGATGCGCAGGATTTTTTGTCAGCACCAATGCGAATTTCAGCGATGATAGCGAGCAATCTGAGTTGAAATCTAACGCGGGTGATGGCCAAAAAGGCAAGCAGATTTGTGCAGGTCAGTTCCGAACAAGCCCTTAGCCGCCCTCACCTCCGTGATATCTGGCCTAGTTCATCCACAGTTCATGCGTGCCTGCGATAGTGATCACTGTGTGACAATACTGGCTCGATTTCTTATTTGAGAAACGATCAATTTGTCGCTAGGCTGCGGCAAACCACCCTGGCCTGAAGGCTGGCACCATTGCCTGACAGATTCACCCCCTGAACCACTTGATGAAGATAGTCCGTCCCAACCACATTGTAGCCCGCCTGTTGCTTGCGGTCTCGCTTTCTTCAGCGGCCGTTGCTGATGTTTTGATCAATGAGGTGCACTTGAATCCTCCCGATGCGGTGGGTGTCAATGGCGATGGAAATTACGAATATATTGAATTAAAAAGCACGACGGGCGGCGAAGAAATTACCAACGACCTGACCTTGATCATCCTCGACACTTCTGGTGGAAACGTCGGAAGAATCGAAGAAGCCTGGGCCCTGACTGGCCTGCGCACTGGCACCAATGGCCTGCTGCTACTAGGCGATGACTACACCTCTCCGGTCGGTGGCCCGTGGAGCGGCGTGGTGGATTCTCAAACGCGCGCAGCAGATCCTCCAGGACTTGGCGATGGCAACATTGGCCCCAATGGCGAGATTTCACTCTTGCTGGTAAGGGGCTTTACCAGTTCACAGGACACAGATCTCGATGCCGACGACAATGGCGTGCTTGATTCGACTCCCTGGACGGCGATCGTCGATTCTGTCGGACTGGGAGAGAAAGGGGTGAACGTCACTTACGCGCTGGCCGATGTGACGCAGGCGACCTTTAATCCGGACAATCTTTCGCGGATCGAAGGCAACCTGACCCCCAACAGCGCAAGTTCCTGGTATGGTGGAGAAATAGGCGGAACACTCCCTACAGACGTTGCGTTCTCCGATGAATTCTTTGGCACCTTCAAGGGCCGTGCCACTCCCGGCCAACGCAACCTCGCAGGCGCGGCAGCGCAGGCTGCGATTCGGATCAATGAAGTCAACGTCAACCCGCCCCCAAGCAATGACGCCAATTTTGAGTATATCGAGATCGCGAGTGTTTCTGGAGATTCCGTCATTACCGACGGCTTCCATCTCATTGTCCTCGACTCCAAAAGTGACAACGATGCGCTGGTCGGTGAACCAGTAAACCTTCGAGGCAATATTCGAGAGGCCTGGAATCTCTCTGGTTTCTCGACGGGCTCCAATGGTCTGATGCTTATTGGAGACAAGTATCAATCCAGCCAACCATGGGGAAACATACTGGATCCAGCGACTACTCTGCGTGAACCTGCAGGATTCGGAGCCGGTGAAATCGGAGCCAATGATGGCTTCACGCTTCTGCTAGTGTCAGGGTTCACTGGCACCGTCGGCACGGACCTCGATACCAATGATGATGGAACATTGGACTCAAAGCCTTGGACAGAAGTGCACGACTCGGTGAGTTTCGACGAAGTGGACGCCGGGGTCGCTGGCTATGCGGCAGAATTTGGCGGCAACATATCTGGTCTCGCTTTTCATCCTGATGCCATATCGAGAAAGCTGGGCGCACTGGATGCAAATTCTGCAGCGGCATGGTATGGCGGCGCCTACGGTGGCCCGGCAGGCGGCCAAAGCCCGACTAATATCAGCTTCAACGACAATGTCTTCGGTGGCTTTCGAGGACAGGCGACACCTGGAAGAGCCAATTTGGCTACGGACGCCACCCAACGCTCCGACGGCAAGATCTTGATCAATGAGTTAAGTGTGAATCCGCCCGATATTCTGAACCCGCAAACAGCGCAACTTGAGGACGGTCAGGAATTCATTGAAATCCTCAGCACCTCCGGTGGAATCGACGGCCTCAACGGCATGCATTTAATGATCATCGATACATCCGGCCCACCTGAGATCCGCGAAGCGATCGATCTTTCCCCTCTCTCGACGGGTTCAAACGGACTATTACTCGTCGGGGATAACGCAGACGATACCAGCCTGCTTCCAGCTGAGTTTCTCCCATCCATTGAACGCGCCACACACATTGAAGACCCGGATGGCTTGGATAAAGGTGACTTCGGCCCAAATGGAAACTACGTTTTCCTTCTCGTATTGGGTTACCAGAGCCAAGCGAGTGATCTGCTCGATGTGAACAACCCACCCTGGACATCTGTAGCAGACAGTGTGGGCATTGCTCCACTCGGCCCGATCGGTATCGCCAACGTAGGACAGGCAAACTTCAACCCTGATCACGTCGCTCGAATTCCAGGCAACGTCACGCCCAACGATTCCACATCATGGTATGGCGGCGATTTTGTTTCGAATGCCGATGGCAGTGGCTCCAGAGGCGAACTTGCTTACGCAAACTCATGGTTCGGCCCATTCAAAGGGGGCAGTACTCCAGGCAGCCTGAATCACGCAGCAAGCCCCAGCAGTGCCCCCATCCTCCTGAACGAAGTCAATGTAAACCCTGCAGGAAGCGACGGTAATCTTGAGTTCATCGAGCTACTCAGCACCACTGATGGAGCCCAGAGTCTGGTAGGTCATCACCTCGTTCTCATCGATGTAGGAGGGGCCAACACTGGTACCATCATGGAATCTTGGAATCTTGATGGATTTGCGACCGGCACCAATGGGCTGGCAGTTGTTGGCGATGGCTACCCTGACACGGTTCCTCCAGGTGGGCCTTACAATTCCACCGTCGATACAATGACCTCCTTCATCGACCCGCTCGGTTTCGATCCAGAGGACTTGGGAGGCAGCGGGGAACTGAGCCGCTCTAACAATGAGTTTTGCCTTCTGCTAGTGCAGGGGTTCATTGGAGTCGTAGGAACCGATATCGATGCCGACGACTTGAATGGTTTTGACAGCACACCGTGGAATGCCATGGTCGACAGTATCGGCTACAGAGAATTTGATACCCTGCAGGCAGCAAACATCGGCACCAATTACACGCTGGCTGATATCAGCCAGAATGGCTACGAGCCCGATGCCTTCGCCCGCATTAAAGGAAATGTCACACCACATTCCGCAGCTGCCTGGTATGGCGGCTCATTGATCGACGGCAGCAGCGCCTTCGATGCCACACAAAACTTCGGCCTTAGCGAGCCCGGACAGCTAACTCCAGGAAAGACCAATCTGGCGGCCACGACCATTCCTGGAACGGATCCTGATGGCGACGGCATCTCCTCGCTACTGGAAACCGCCCTGGGAATGAATCCACAAGTCTCAGATCTTCAGAATTACCCGATCGCCTCAGGCACCATCACTGCGGACAATGCCACCTTCCTCTCATTCCACTATGCCCGCCTCCCTGGCGGCACTGGCACTACCGGAGTCAACTACACCGCCAGCGGAATCACCTACTCAGTGGAGTCTTCGATGGATCTGGAGAACTGGCAAGCCACTGGTGACAATCTGGTCGTCGTCTCTGTCACCCCGGCAGGTGCAGTGGAAAACGTTGTCGTCAGACATTCTACGCCCTCCTCAGCCGATGATTCAGGACTGTACTTCCGCCTCAGAGTGACGGCAAACTAGCGCCAGCCTCCAGCATTTGATCATTTCACAGCCGATTTGGCAGAAATTTTAAAGTGGAAAACCCTCAGTTTTCAGCTATCACTCCGCTATGCCAATCATCACGGGTGTAATCGTCGCCATCATCTTTCTCAGTCTTGGAGCTATCGCATTTGCTTACCTTTTGAAAGGTAAAAGCTAGCGAAAGGATTGCTGAGACTAAAGTGATCGGCTTTCCTTCGGACGCAGTCGTTGCACATTTTTGGTGACGCATGAGAATAGCCATCGGCGGAATCCATATCGAGAGTTGCACCTTCTCGCCCCTGCGAGCTGCACTTCCTGACTTCACGATCAGGCGGGATGTGGAACTGCTCCAGCGCTACCCGTTTCTGGATCAATTTCCAATCGAGCCTATTCCCCTGCTGCATGCCCGTGCCCTGCCGGGAGGCATGGTGACACGAGAAGTCTATGAAGACTTGAAGGGCGAGATCCTGCAGCGCTTGAGAGACGCCGGGCAAGTTGACGGCGTCTATCTGGATATTCATGGCGCGATGAATGTGGATGGCATTGATGATGCGGAAACCGATTTCGCCTGTGCCGTCAGGCAGTGCGTAGGAAACGATGTCATTGTTTCTGCCAGCATGGACCTGCACGGCAACGTTTCGGGAGAGCTCGTCCAGGCCGTCGATATTTTCACCGCCTACCGCACCGCACCGCATATTGATGTCGAAGAAACGCGAGAAAAAGCCTTTCGCCTGCTCATCGACTGCCTGAAAAAGGGAATACGACCGGCACGCGCATGGGTTCCCGTACCCGTCATTCTTCCAGGTGAACGCACCAGCACGATCGCAGAACCCGGACGTGCATTTTATCAGTCGATCGCAGAATTTGATTCAAACCCGGCAATTCTCGACGCATCTTTCTGGGTCGGTTATGTATGGGCGGATGAGCCCCGCGTTGCTGCATGTGCCGTCGTCACAGGAACCCATGCTTCAGCTATCAGAAATGCCGCAGAAACTCTTGGAGAGCGCTATTGGAACCTGCGCCATGACTTTAAGTTTGGAGTCGAAACGGGAACCGCTACCGCATGCATCGATCGCGCCGTTTCTGCTGACGAATCCCTTGTCGTGATCAGTGACTCAGGCGACAATCCCACCGGTGGCGGAGCTGGAGATGTCCCCATTATGGTCGAAACTATACTCGCCCATGAAGGCCTAAAGCAATCTGGCCATCGCGCGCTTTACGCCAGCATGCCCGGCCCAGCAGCCATCGAGGCATGCTTTTCCGCAGGCGAAGGCTGCCAGGTCCAATGCGAAACAGGCGGGCACCTGGATCCTGTCCATGGCTATCCGATCACCCTCACAGGCATCGTCCGAAAACTGCATACAGGAGATGCCGACGCCCGCCGACAGGCCGTCCTCCAGTGCGGTCACGTTACGGTTATCCTGACTGAGCGACGCAAACCCTTTCACCATATCCAGGATTTCACAGAGCTGGGACTTGCCCTTGATCAATTCAAGATTCTCTCGGTCAAAGTCGGCTACCTGGTGCCTGAGCTGGAAGCAGCCGCCGATCTTGCACTGCTCGCCACCACGCCAGGTGCCGTGAATCAGGACATTCCCTCGCTCCAGCACCAACGCGTCCGCCGCCCTGTTTTCCCACTCGATACCGACTTCAAATGGACGCCGCAAGCCACAGTCTTCGACGCCCGGGATTCGCAGTGACAAAACGATGGAGCAACTCAAAAATCGTATCACCGAGTTTCTAGCTCTAACGGTTGCCAGTAGCGCGGTCATACTTATTGGTTGCGCCCATCCATCGACCAAGCTCGATTTGTCGCCCAGCAACTCGGTTACGCGTGACGAAGCGATTCGCATTGCTGAAGCATACCGTTCCCATAGCTGGCGGCCGAGCGCGCGCAATGCCTTCAGCGGCCAAGACTCGAATGGCATCCATGTGCAAACACCCGACATCGGTTACCAACCTGCATCGACTGACAGTCGCGCTGGCTGGTGGGTTCCGAATCACCCTAACATTGGAATTCCTTATCAATGGGGAGGCTTCGATACCCCAGAGGAATTTGATCAGAAACTCGCCCGAGGGTTCTTCGCCGGCGACATTTACACCTTCGCGAAACGTAAACATCTCGACAATGCCGTCAGTATAACTGCCTGCGGCATCGACTGTTCAGGATTCATCTCGCGTTGCTGGCGGCTCGATCGCGCATACTCAACGCGAGAACTAGCCACACTGTGCGATCCACTTGCAGATTTCTCATCGCTGCAGAAAGGCGATCTGATCAACAAAGAGAACGTCCACGCCCTGCTCTTCGTGCGCTTCTTGAACGCAGAAAAATCGCGTTTCCTCGCCTACGAGACCGGGTCTCCACCGACATGGAAAGTGGTCGCCCATCCCATCGACGTCGACTACGTGCGCAACCTCGGCTACTTGCCCTATCGCTATCGGATGATTCGGGACTAATTCCCAATGAAAACAACCTCCCTGATGGTTTCTCAATATGCTCGCTCCTCCCTCCGCGCTCCTTCGTCGCCTTCTGAAATCGGCAGAGGGCTAGAGGGCTGCCGCAGTCCACTGCATTTTTGCAAGGGACTTCCGCCGTTCTGCACTAGCCCATCAGGATTGGGTATGACGCATCGCTTCCTCCGTCATTCTGAAAAGGGAATTCTGGTTCTCCTGCTTGCGGCCTGAAAATCTGGGCTACCCGGCGGCGACTGCTGTTACTTCGTCAGCGGGGGCGGTGGGATTTTGATCTCCTTCTCGGACTCCGTTTTTGACTTCGTATTCTCGGCACCAGCCTTTGATTTCCAGGTCGTTGAAAATCTTGCCGAGGACTCGGCGGAGGAGGCCTTTGAGGTTGGCGTTCTCGAGTTCCTGGAGAGAACGGATGGCGGTCTCTTTGTAGGATTCGAGCAGGAGCATGCAACGAT
>JBNMNB010000019.1:0-49583 GCA_051270635.1 Verrucomicrobiales bacterium
GCGACAATGATGCAACGCTTCACCGTGCGCAGCGTGAAGTTCGTGCGCTGGTTGCGAAATTTCATCTACCGCGACGCGCCCTGGGGCGACGCGCTGGCCCGGCTGGCCAAGATCTACTCGACGAGGTTATCAGAGTTTTCCACACCGTTGCGTCAGGGGTCTATTGAGTTCGTTTTCCACAGGAAATCGCTTAATTGATCCTTATATTTAAGTATAGTTAGTAGATCTGAGACCTTACTAGTGATGAATTCAAGTAAAAAAGGAGGATAATTAGCGGGTTTTCATGGCCCTCACGCCACTTTCTTACATTCCTCAGAGCATTATGTCAGATCCTTTAAATAATAGAAAATGCATAAAAATTTGGCGCACCCCTACGTTTCATCGGTGTTTTCCCAGCATTCAGCAGCCAGATCGCGTTCTCCTGCACGATTTCCTCACATTCTGCAGGGCGGAATCCGTCTCAGACAAACTCCCGCAGTTGATTCTGCTTTATCCCTGACCTATTGGCCATGAAATGAAAGGCTGGATGATCTCAACCGTCGTCCAATGATCTTAGCGCTTCGCTCAATGCATCGCGAAGTCCTGCATCGGTGATTCCATCCGCATCGGAAAAATGGTCGTAGAACGATGGCAGGCTGAAGGTGGCACGCAGGTCGGCACCCATCCTGGGAAACGTTGCCTTTGCAGCCTCGAGAACGGTAGCACCGCCGCGACCGCCTGGCGAGGTGGCGAGCAGGAGCATCGGTTTTTCTGACCAGAGTTTCTGCTCAATGCGCGACGTCCAATCGTACAGATTCTTGAACGCCGCCGCATAGGAACCGTTGTGCTCGGCCAGCGAAACGACAATGACATCGTGCGCGCGAATGGTATCGAGAAACGCCTGAGCATCCTTTGGTATTCCATTCAGCTCTTCTTCGTCAGAGCTGTAGATGGGCAAAATGTAACTTCGCAGATCGAGATCAGTCACCTCGCTGTCTGGCACTTGTCCGGCAACGTAGTTGGCCAGCTTTCGGTTGATGGATGTCGAGCTTGTCGATGCGCCAAAGGCGAGAATTTTTGTCATGATAGTGTTAGTGAGGTGCTTTTTCTTTCATGATTGGATTCTGACAACAGGTAAGATCGTTAGTGAAACTACCCGTTCAAGCGAGACGGAAAAGGAGAAGCTTGCTATCGGTAGAAATGGTGATGGGAGCCTCTCCGGGCGAATGTTCCACGGCAATTCCGTCACCAGTGGTAAGCGATTCACCATACACGGAAACTTCGCCTTCGATGACTTGAAGCCAGACATGCGGATTGCTATCAGCCTGGGGAACAGCGAGCGTTTCGCCCATTGCCACATCTGCAAAATAGATATCGGCGGTTTGACGGATGGCAGTGGAATTGTCGCGGCCATCAGAGGAAAACAACAGCTTCAATCCCTTCATGACTGCAGTCGTGCCAAGCGGTTTTTCTGCATAGCGCGGTTCGCCACCAGGTGCACTGGGCTGGAGCCAGATTTGATAGAGATGCGTAAGATTCTCCTTTGATGGATTGAACTCACTGTGCGTGACACCCGAACCCGCACTCATGTATTGCAAATCACCTGCTTTGATGACGGAACCATTGCCCATGCTGTCTTTGTGCGCGAGTTCACCTTCGATCACGTAGGTGAATATCTCCATGTCGCTGTGAGGATGCGCAGGAAATCCGCCGCCCGGTTCGATAGTGTCATTGTTCATGACACGCAGGGATCGGAATCCCATGTGGTCAGGATCAAAGTAGTTGCCAAAGGAAAACGTGAAGCGGGCGTGCAGCCAACCGTGATCTGCGGTGCCGCGTTCGTTGGCTCTTCGGACGGTGATGGTGGATTTGGTGTTCATTTGCATGATTTCAGATCGTCTGCCCGCCCTTTTGCCAATCAGCGAGAAATGCGGCCAAGCCTTTCTCAGTCAGAGGATGGGTCACAAGATTAGGAAAAACTTCCGGCGGAAGTGTGACGATGTCGGCACCGATCAGCGCCACTTCTTTGACGTGGTTCGGCGTGCGCACTGAGGCGCACAGGATTTCGGTCTGCAGCGCATCGTAGTTGTCAAAAATGGTACGGATTTCTGCGATGAGATCGAGCCCGTCGATATTGAGGTCATCGAGCCGCCCGACGAATGGCGAGACGAAAGTGGCTCCTGCTTTGGCAGCCATCAGTGCCTGATTCACTGAAAAACAAAGGGTGACATTCACCATGAAGCCATCGCTCGTCAGGCTGTGGCAGGCCTTCAGCCCGTCCCACGTGAGCGGCACCTTGATGGCGACGTTCTTGGCCAGCGAGCCCAGAATGCGGCCTTCCCTGATCATTTCATCCGTGGTGACCGCAGCGACTTCCGCACTGACCGGGCCATCGACGACACTGCAGATTTCAGCGATCAGCTCCTTTATCGGGCGCCCGGAGCGGGCAACAAAGCTGGGATTGGTGGTCACGCCATCGATAAAGCCGGTGGCCGCCATCTCGCGAATGGAATCAACATCCGCAGAGTCTACAAAGAATTTCATGGCCGGACACTGGCGGACAGGAGCAGGGCAAGCAAGTGCTAGTGATTATCTCATATTTGATCCAAATACCATAATTAAATGTCATTTTAAGGAATTTATCGCACCAATGAGACAAAAAGAGTTGCCTTCTCAGCGCTGAAAAGCATATTGAAGATAATTATCAGATATACGATAATTAATTAACTTTTCAAGATTGTGCTTACTCATCGAATATTTGGACTTTTTAGACTTCACGTGATCCTGCAGGCCCTGCTTGTGGGGCTGGTGTTCTGGCTGTGGACGGGCGTGCTTGAGTGGCTGTCTTACCCAGATGGCATCAACGCTGAACGCTACATGCGCTACGGACTGGCAGCTGTGATCTGCGTGCTGGCGGAGGCCTTTACTAGAGGCCAAGGTCGACAGGGGCTACTGGATATGGATCGCGCTTCGCTGATGGCGACTTCCGTCAAGCAGCTCGCCTTTGTGGCGTTTGGCCTGCTTGCCTATGTAGTGTTCTCGAAAGATCAGATCATCTCGCGCACGTTTCTGGGCACCTTTCTGACACTGTTGTTTATCATGCTGGTCGTGACCAACAGCTACCTTCCGCATTTCCTGGCGCGGCATAGCTTCTGGCGACACAGGCAATTGCTGATACCCACACTGGTGGCTGGGTCTGCAGAGCAGATGGATCAATTTTCACACTGGGTGTTGAAAGGGCGCGCGCTGGGCATGCGTATCGTCGGACTCGTTTCTAATGATGCCAATGATCAACTGTCCACCCGCGTTCCGTGGCGACGGCTGGGCAACTTCGATGAAATCGAACGCGTGATGAACACCAACGGCATCAAGCAACTGGTCGTCCTCGGACTCCCCGATGAAATGCAACAAGTGCGAGATCTGGTCAATACCTGCGAGCGCAAAGGCATCCGCTTTCTAATGCTGAATGACCTGGGCGAACAAGTAGGCCGCCGTATCTCCACCCGTGTCGTCAATGGCATGAATCTGATGCTGGTCTACGAAGAGCCGCTGGAAGATCCATTGAACCGCATCTTCAAGCGTGCCGTCGACATCGTGCTGTCTTCTATCATTCTTGCCACCGTGCTGCCCATTGCTTCATTCATCGCCTGGATGATTCATCGCCTGCAATCGCCGGGCCCACTTTTCTACACACAGGAACGCAGCGGCATTCAAGGAACACCCTTCAAAATCTGGAAATTTCGTTCACTGCACACCGGCCCGCATGACGAATCAAAGCAAGTCAGTAAAGAAGACACCCGCGTGTTTCCCGGCGGCAAATGGATGCGCAAGTTCTGCATCGATGAGTTACCTCAATTCTGGAATGTTCTTATGGGCAATATGAGCCTGGTGGGCCCACGCCCCCACCTGCTGGCGCACGACGATATCTTCGCCCGAGTGATGGGCAACTACAAAGTGCGCACCTTCGTGAAACCAGGCATTACTGGCCTGGCCCAAGTAAGCGGCTTTCGCGGAGAAACACAGCAGCCCGGACAAATCATCGATCGCGTTCGCTGCGATATTTCCTATCTCGAAAACTGGAGCCTCTACATGGATCTACGCATCCTGTTCCTGACCGCCTTCCAAGTCGTCTTCCCACCAAAGACGGCTTACTGAAGCGGTCGCCATCGAAGGGGATCGTTCGATGAATGAGATAGATGCCCTCTCAACTTAACTGCGCGAGAATCTCTAACCGCCTCAAGCCACGGAAACTACCGTCTCGCTGAGACGCGAGGCGGCAACGGAGGGTAAGTCATCGCGCTCGGCGCGAAAGGCTCAGAGCACCTGACATCGAAGGAATCGGTGGTGACACCATTTTGCAGATGAAGCTGTATCATCTCTCAATTCAACACGATACCACCCCAACGGCCCCAACGGCCCCAACTGCCCCAACGGGGCTACGTAACAAAGCCCGGGGTTGCGAGGCACGAGCTACCCCGGGAATATGATCGTCAAGGTTTCCAACCCCAACGGGGTTGTGTCCCGACAGCAACGATCCCACGGCCCTTCTGACTCGACGCAACCCCGGGCTATGGGACGGAATCCGTTGGGATAGTGAGGCGAATTCAGGCAAACGGTATCAAGTCCGTTTCCTGAATCGAATCACAAACGAAATACGCGTAAGTCATTCAATTACTCCCAAGTGCTGTATTTACCAGGGTTCAGTCCGATGTCCCCATTCCTCGATGTCAGGTTTACTGAGGCTACCTGATCAAAGAGACCGCCGCTCAGGTGCTGGCCGAGTCCATCCGTCGCGTGCATCAGGGCAATACCTGTGTCTCAGCTCAATATCGTCTGGCGTGTCTTTCACGCCTTAACCCGTGTCAGGATGGCGGTCAAATTGAGTTTTGATGCCCATTCCTGAACGTAGAGCATATCGCACTCGTCAGCCAAAAGACTCCTCACATCTTCGATCTGCCTTTCCGATTCCGAGTCCCCAGTCGAGTTTTGACAGGATTAAATCCTACCGCCTGACCATCCATATCGACCGGTCGAACGCCACCAGGGGACTATTCGTGTCGAGACAGTCGTCAGTGAAGGATTTCACACTGCTGGCTGCCGGATCGTCACGGCTGAAAGATTAGGCATCGTGGTTTCGATCACTTTGTCAGCCGGAAACCTTCTCGCGTCGCTGGATCGGTTGGAGATAACCCTGGTATCGTGTGGTTGTCTGCATTGTGAAGCTGAACGATCGTTTTGGTGATGTCCGTGGTTTTGTGCGTTTGGAAGATGACTGGAACCTCGAAATCCTCGACCATTGAGGAGGCAGAAATGTTGAAGATAAGAGAGAACTCTTCCTGGTCAGCGTGTCTGGATACGATTTCCAGTATATCTTGAAGGACTCGTTTCTTTACCCAGACTTCTCTTGGTGGATGTGGCCGTATCCGCTGCTCTCTGCGACCGCGAGATTCCTGGATTTCCCTTTCGATCGCACGTGCTTCTGCCTCAAAACCGCGAGCATTTCGCAGCAAATTATTGCGCTTCACTTCGTCTGTCTGCACCGCCGCATCTTGCCGCGCCTTTTGTAATATGATGATCAGCTGTTTGTAGCGCTCGTTCCATTCGGACATTCGGACAGCATTTTCTCAGCCGATACAGCGTTCTCTTTAGCTTTGGCTTCCGCCTCGGCAAGATGTCGAGATTGACGTAGGACGCTACTGACATCGACAACTGCAAATTTTGCTGGTTCCTCTGCAAGAATCTCAGATACACAGAGAATCGCTACTGCAACGACGATAGCCCTCATTTATCAGTGAGGATAGGCGATCGACCTGAGGAATGCCAGCGTCTTCGGCGGCAACATTGGTAGGAACTTTGATTTCCAAGGTTGGCGTCATGGGTGGGCGGAGCCTGTGGATGGAGGGAGTTCAGGGGGAGGAAGGGGAGAAAAATCGCGCTTGGTTTTCCAGTTTTGGCCGGAAAGGTAGATGACGGTGGCTGTTTCCTCTTTCCAGGTGATTTTCTGCAGGGAGAATGGGGCGCGCAGGAGATACTCGGCGAGCTGGCGGCGGCCATCGAGGTCATCGGCAGCGACGGACTTTTCTCTGCCGTCGAGGCTGAAGCCACTGTGTTTCCAGTTGATTACATAATTAAAGCCCCTTCCCGTCCACGTCCCTTTTACTGGAAGAAAGGACTGATGATTTTGTTTTGCAGATTCAGCTGCTGACTTGGAATCTCTGATCTGTATTGGTATACTTTCTATTTCGATCCTTCATGAGATTCTACTGCACTCTTTTCCTGCATGCTATTGCACTTCTGTTTCTCACCACGATCGGCTTTGGTGAAGCGATCAATATTGCTGCGGAAGGGACTGCCTCGCAGAGTTCCGAATGGAACGGTGGGCTCTTTCCGGCTTCTTATGCGATCGATGGTGACATCAATTCGTTCTCGCACACTGATACGGATACGGAAGACAATCACTGGCTGTTAGCGTTCGATACTGAGAGGCCGATGCAAAGTATCGAAGTGATTGCTCGGGCGGATTGTTGTTCGGGACGGTTGACGGATACTGTGCTGCGAATTCTGGATGATGAGGGGGAGAGTGTGTTCGTTGTTACCATCGATGATCCCGGACTCGGGCAGACGGCAACATTTAAATTACCAGACGGCACGTTTGGAAAGAGCCTGCGCATCGGATTTGAAGAGGGGCAAACGAACCCGCAGGGGAATCGTGTTCTTCATCTGGGGGAAGTGCGCGTATTGAGTGATGCCTCGGCTGCGGTGACCATTGAATCGTTCACGGCATCTTCGACCAGCATCAGTAGTGGCGAGTCGGTGACACTGGCTTGGGTCACATCGGGTGCGACTGGAGTTGAAATTCCTGGTGTTGGTATGTTTTCGCCGAGTGGGGAGACGGCGATCTCGCCAGCGCAGAGTGTGGAATTTGTCCTGCTGGCGATGGCAGAAGATGGCGGCACGGTCGCAGCAGTTGTTACGGTGATTGTCGATGACGAATCGCTTCCAATCACGATTTCTGAATTCATGGCAGCGCCAGCATCGGGCGATGACTGGATTGAAATTCACAATCCTAACCCGCAAGCCGCGAACCTGGATGGCTACAGGCTGACTGACATCGCTGACCATTCTGTGACATGGACATTTCCCATTGGCACAGTGATAGGGGCCAATGGATACTTGTTACTGAGCGCGATCGGAGATGCTGAAGGAGCGCCGCTGGACGTCACATTCCGGCTTGCGCGCGAAGCGGGTTCTTACCTTGCCTTGCTGCCTCCAAAAGGAGAAACGGCATCCGCATTCGTCTATCCTGAGCAGAAAGAAGGCATCTCCTATGGAACGGATCCCCTGCAGGCGCCTGGCTATTTCTTACAACCGACGCCTGGCCAGGTAAATGGAGTTAGCGAGGTATCAGGGTTTGTTGCAGACACGCGCTTCAGTCATGACCGCGGCTTCTACTCAGAACTATTCGACCTTGAGATCACCACGGAAACGGAAGGCGCCACGATTCTTGTGACGTTCGATGGAACCAAACCAGAGTCCGAGAATCCTGCCGCCACGACTTACAGCGGACCGCTGCGCATTGAGAAGACCACGGTTGTGAGAGCGGCAGCACATCGTGAGGGCTTCCTTTCTACGAATACGGATACTCAGACCTACCTGTTCATCGAAGACATTCTGGCGCAACCGGAGGAGCCGGAAGGATTCCCACTTAACTGGGGAAATGGCCCGGGCGTCAACGGACAACTCACGGATCGTTCAGATTTCGCAATGGATCCGCGCATCGTTGGCGATGCCCCATTTACGGATCTGAGTGAGGAGATGTTCGACTGGGATCAAGCGTTGAAGTCCATTCCAAGCATGAGTCTGGTATTGCCGATTCTGGATCTGTTAGACCCGAATGATGGAATTCACGCCCGTGCCCGCAGCCGAGGCCGCGCATGGGAACGTGAGGCATCGGTAGAGATCATCGATCCCATTGAAGGAACTTCCGCGCAGGCGAATTGTGGATTGCGAATGCACGGCGGATGGAATCGCTTTCCTGAAATGTTGAAGAAGTCGATGCGGCTGTATTTTCGCGGAGAATATGGCGACACCAAGCTTCGCTATCCATTGTTTGCGGACTCCGACGTTGTGGAATTTGACCGCCTGGTGCTTCGATCTGGAAATGGAAAAACCTGGGCGAGCCCGTGGCGGGCACTCTCAGGCGGTGGTAACTCGCTTCCCCGCACGACGTATCTGCGTGATCAATTCGTGCGCGAAACGCAGCGGGATCTCGGTCATCCTATCGCGCATGGGAACTTTGTGCATCTCTATGTGAATGGGCTCTACTGGGGGCTCTACAATCCTGCGGAACGCATCGATGAACAATACGCCACTGCTCACTTTGGCGGAGCAGAAGAGGACTACGAAATAGTAAAATGGATTAGAGGCCTGGGCGGGCTGCAACTTGTCTCTGGAACCACTGATGGTTGGGTAGAAATGCGGCGCCGCGCCCGACTGCCGATGTCCGACCCTGCGAACTATGAGTCCGTGCTGGAGATGCTGGATCCTGTGAATCTCATCGATTACATGATCACTAACATGTACGCTGGAAACATCGACTGGCAGGACAACAATGGTTACGCCGTTCGCAATAGCAATCTTGAGAACGGTGGCGACGGCAAGTGGCGATTTTTCAGCTGGGATGGCGAAGAGACTTTCCTTTCGACGGGGCAAGACAGCACGCAACAAAACGTCTCTAACACTGCTACTGAAATCTACAATCGACTGCAGGGAAGTGAGGAATTTCGGATGCTTTTTGCAGATCGGCTGTATCGGGCATTTTTCAATGGTGGAGCGCTGTCGGTCGAATCAGCGGACGCGCGATGGATGACGCTGGCACGGTGGATTGACCATGCGATCGTCGGCGAGTCTGCACGATGGGGCGATCGAAATCGGAGCACAAACCCTTACGATCGGGGCGACTGGGAACGCGAGGTTTTCAACATCAGTGAGAACTACATTGGCGTCGGGAATACGCGGCATCGCACCGAGACCACGTTGCGTCAATTCACCAGCCGCAGACTTTACCCTGACATCGATCCTCCCCTGGTTCTTCCAGTCCGTGATGGCAGTGTGAGTGCCGGACACCTTGCCCGCCTGGAAAATCCCGAAGGCCAGGAATCGACCATCTACTACACCGTGGATGGCACCGACCCGCGCGCGCCCGGCGGCACCGTGTCCGCGACTGCCCATGAGTTTACTGGTGGCTCGCTTAGATCAGAAATCATTCGCGCCAACACCGAGTCAACGCCTGGTTCAGAGTGGAAATTTCTCGATACTGGCGCGGATGTTTCAATGTTAGAGTGGAATCAACCGGATTTTGATGACAGCAACTGGGGCACTGGAGCATCGGAATTGGGATACGGTGATCGCAATGAGCGCACAGTCGTCAGCTTTGGCGGCGATGCGGGAAACAAATTTATCACGACCTACTTCCGCCACACGTTTGACCTTACCGCTACTGGCACAGATTCCGTCAGCAAAGTGACACGACTGGATGCCCGGGTGTTGTTCGATGATGGCGTGGTCGTTTACTTGAATGGCACAGAAGTCGCACGGTTCTTCATGCCGGAAGGAGTGATCAATGCCGACACTCCTGCACTGTCCGGTGGGGACGAAAATGAATTTGTCGAGATTCGTTCGATTGACGCCTCCCTGCTTCGAGCAGGGAGCAACACACTGGCAATCGAAGTGCATCAGACCAGCAAGACGAATTCGGACATCAGCCTCGATGTGGAACTCACTGCGGATTATGTGCCGGATAACGTGCCAGAAGGAATCGTGATCAGTGAGACTACTCAACTGAAAGCGAGAGCCTTCGATGGAGAAGACTGGTCGGCGCTGGAAGATGTGACCTTGTCTGTCACTCCTCCAGCCGTCGAGGCTTTGGCCATCTCTGAAATCTACTACGCACCAGGCAACGGACATCCAGCAGGAGCTGAGTTCATCGAGCTGGTGAATCGAAGTGATGCGCCGATCGATCTCACCGGCATCACCTTCACCCGAGGGATACGCTTCACCTTTAAAGGAAAAACGCTTGCTCCCGGCGAACGTATTCTGATCATACGCAATCGTGCTGCGTTCACTGCCACGTTTCCAAACGTGCCAGTGATTCTGATTGCAGGGGAATTTACTGACGGAACGGCACTCAACAATGGGGGCGAACGCGTTGAACTGAGCGCTGCCGATGGAAGTGAGATTGCTGCAATTGACTACGCGTCCGACTTTCCCTGGCCGGAAGGTGCTGGTGCTGGCATCGCTGGTGGCGGGTATTCCTTAACCTGGATCTCCGGCACCGATCCGAGCCAGCCAGAAAATTGGCGCACAAGTGTCAACACAGGCGGTTCACCTGGCTCAGACGACACCATTCCACCACCTATGCCGGCTCAAAACCTTATCAACTATTACCTTGTCGAAGCACCTTCGCTCGAACTGCAGGACGACACGGTAATACTTTCCCTGACGTCCTTTCCAGGAACAGATACCGTGACTTTATCCGTCGAAGAATCTTCCGATCTGATCAATTGGTCAGAAATTCCCAACATTGAACGAATCGCCAGCAAACGCTCTGCGCCGAACGCTGTGGTGACGGCATATTCGTTAGGAAATTCCGATGAGCGCCGCAAGTTCGTCCGCGCTCGAGTTCAACTGCGATAGCCACACCAGCATTAACCACAACGACTACCCCAAGGACCTGCGACTTGTGGAAGCCGATGTGGAGGTCGATGGCAGAGAAGTCGTGATGCGATTCATCACAATACCAAACCCGAGGCTACAGACTAGTTTCGGTCAAGAAGGAACTACTCATTTAAAGGTGAGTTCTTTGGTCCTCGTCATCGTTCTTCCCTCTCCCTCCGCGCTCCTTCGTCGCCTTCCGAAAGCGGCACAAACAATTGCTGCCGCACTCCACAGCATTTTTTCCACGAACTTCCGCCGTGCCGTTCTAACGACCACTCAGCGCAGCAGAGCCCATTCTTTGATGGGTTTTCGCTGACTTGGCGCTATTCTTCTGCCATGAAGTATCTCGCTCTGTTCCTCAGCCTTCTCGTTCCCCTGCCGTGCCTGGCGGCTCCGATCATTTCGGAGTTCATGGCGAGCAATAGTGAAGCCTTTCGTGATGGGGATGGGCAATTTTCTGATTGGGTGGAGATTCACAATCCTGACGATGTGGCGGTGAATATGGATGGCTGGTTTCTGACTGACTCGGCTGGCAATTTATCAAAATGGCCATTTCCTGCGACTGAGATTCCGGCAAAGGGATACCTGCTGGTGATCTGTTCCGGGAATCCTGTTGCTGGCTACGTCGATGGCGATGGATTGTTGCACGCGGATTTTCGGCTTTCCTCGGTTGGCGAGTTCCTTGGACTGGTGAATCCACAAGGAGAATTTGCAGCGGAATTTGCTCCCGCATATCCCGAGCAGTTCAACGACGTTGCCTACGGATCATTTCGATCGGGTGGAGGGTCAGAGGATCTGGTTTCCGGATCAACGCTTCAGTGGCTGGTGCCGACGGACGATTCACTTGAAGCAACATGGAACGCGACCGTGTTGCCTGGTGACACCGGCTTTATCGATGGCAGCGGAACTGGCGTAGGCTTCGAGTCCACTCCTGGTTCGTTCGTCCCATTCATCGACACACCCGTTGAATCGATGCAATCCGTGAACGCATCGATATACATTCGATATCGATTTACCATCCCCTCCGAACGCAATCACACATCGCTCAAATTATCGATGCGCTATGACGACGGATTCATTGCCTACTTGAATGGCGTCGAAATTGCATCACGCAATGCGCCCGAAGATGCCGTCTGGAATGCTGTCGCAACGGCATCTCATCGCGATTCTGAAGCAGAAGTGTTTGAAGACATTGACGTATCAGATCACGTCGGCCTGTTGCGGCCCGGAGCGGATAATGTGCTGGCGATCCAGGGGATGAACACGAGCGTGGGTGGCTCTGATTTTCTCATCATGCCGCAGCTCTCAGCTCAGTTCGAAGGCGATGGCCCGCTTGAGACTGGCTACCTTGCTTCAGCTACGCCCGGCGCAGCCAATGCCAATCAATCCGCTGAGCCTGGCCCGGGGATCGCCGAGGTCACGCAACTTGAAGAACGCCCGATTGCTGATCAACAACTCACTATTTCAGCAAAATTAACCGAGCGTAGTGCTCCCGTGGAAACGGTCACGCTCTACCACCGCGTCCAGTATGAAGATGAGGTTGCAGTGCTGATGACCGGTGACGGCCAGGGCACCTATTCTGCGCCGATCCCCGCAGGAGCAGCGGCTGGTGAGATGCTGCGCTGGCGTATCGTGGCAACAGACACGGCGACGAACGAAACTCGGGCGCCGCTTTTCCTGGATCAAAGTGGCACCAAGCAATCGGCGGAATACTACGGCACAGTAGTAAAAAACGCTGATGACGTGACGACTCAGCTTCCCTTATTCGAGTGGTTCACCGAAAGGGAAAGCACTGCCCACTCCCGCAGAGGCGCGCGCGTAACCGTTTTCTACGAAGGGCAATTCTATGACAATGCTTTCGCTCGCCAGAGAGGCGGCGCCACCAATGGAACCGTCTCTCAGAAATTTGTATTCAACAACAATGAGCCGCTGTTCGTGAGCGATGAATTGTTGGCATTGAAAGAGATCAATGTGAATGCGCAAGGATCGGATGCATCTTATCTTCGCCAGACGCTGGCCTTTGATACCTATGCGCGGGCTGGTCACCAGACGTGCATCTCGTTCCTGATGCTGATGCGCGCGAACGCTGGCACCGATCGAGTCGGCGTCTTCATCGAGCAACCGGATGAAGTTTACTTGCGCCGCCACGGATACGCTCCGACCGGCGGAGAACTTTACAAGTTCACTCAGAGAAGCAATCTCAACCCGGTGTTCTCTGATGTTACCACGGGTGTCGAGCGACAAAACGGAGATGAGAGAGATCGCTCCAGTGCCCAGGCACTCGTTGACGGACTCGCGCTCAACTCGTCAGAAGAACGCATCACGTATCTATTTGATAACCTCGACATGCCACAGATCTTGAACTACCTGGCGCTTCGATCGATCACCCAGGATGCCGATGACGTGCGTAAGAATTTCTACATGTTTCACGACACGCACACCGATGGGCTATGGCGCATGCTGCCGTGGGACAAGGACTGGACGTTCGGTGTCACTGGCGATGGAGGCACACACTTGCGGCATCCGTTTTTTGGCGATAGAGCGCATGCGAAGCAAAATGCCAATCAGTGGAACCGCCTCTTCGATGTCATGTTCGACGAAGAAGTGACACAGCGCATGTATCTCCGCAGATTAAAGACGCTCGCGGATACGATGTTGCAGCATCCTGATACGGCAGAGGAAGAATTGCTGTTTGAAAAGTGGGTGGAAGAATTGTCCGCGGCGGCAGCAGCTGACCTTCCGAGGTCGGCAAATTCTGCCAAGTCGGCAGTGCTGCGATATTTCCCAGCGCGTCGCAATGATCTGTTTGGTCGCTATGCCTTCGATGGATCAACGCCACTGCTGCCAGATTCTCAATCGACAATGGCTGACATTGAAATCGTATCGGCTGAATTCGATGCCAATACCGAAGAAAATCCCGGCCAGTTCATCAAGTTGATAAATCGCGAACAAACGGAGATTGATGTGTCGGGTTGGGCAATCTCTGGCGCGGTGCGGTTCACGTTTCCAGCAGGAACCGTGATCGCTCGCCAGGGCGAACTCTTCGTTTCGCGCAGCATCGCGGGATTTCGATCACGCACGGCATCACCTCGAGGCTCTGAACAGCACTTCGTAGTCGGGCCGTTTGGCGGTCAGTTAACATCCAATGATGCGCAGATAGTCCTGACCAACGACACCGGAATTCAGATCAGCACGATGATCATCGGCGCTGGGCCATCCCCGCTTGCCGGATCACTCGTTATTTCTGAAATCCACTACCATCCAATAGATCCCCATGCTGATGCAGAATTTCTCGAACTGATGAACATTGGCGGTAGCGCGGTGAGTCTTGAAGGACTGCAGATTTCAGAAGGAGTTGAATTCAATTTTTCAGGTGCGGCTGCGACTAGCCTTGAACCTGGTGCCAGACTCGTAGTGGTCGCCGACCGGACAGCATTCGAAGCCGCCTACGGAAGCAATATTCCCATCGCAGGGGTCTTCGCCAACAATAGTCGGCTGGCAAATGGCGGCGAAGACATCACCATTGTCGACTCAGAGAATCGCATCGTGCTGAACTTGAATTTTGGAGATTCGGAACCCTGGCCTGCGGCGGCTGATGGAACTGGGCCATCGCTGGTGCGTGTCAACTTTGAAAGCGACGCATCCGATCCATCGAGCTGGAAAGCAAGTTCTACAATTGGCGGGACCCCCGGAACCGATGAGGCAAGTGATGTCTTTACCGGAGATCCCAATGCGGATGAAGATGGCGATGGCATCAAGGCTTTGCTCGAATTCGCGCTCGGCACATCCGACACCATTCCGAATAGCCTCAACATTACGATCGAAAGGCGCTCGGATTCTTCACTCCTGCTGCGCTACACACGCTCGTCTTCCGCAGCTAATTTGAACATTTCCTACGAGTCGTCGATTGATCTGCAAACTTGGACTCCTGTAACCGATTCCTCCGAAACCATAGAGGCTGCCGAGATCAATCGCGCCGCCGTCACAGTCAATCTGATGGCTACTGGCGGAGGATCTCAGTATGTGAGAATCAAAGTGACCACTGAATGAGTTGGGTGAAATTGAGGCTACTATCGACATCTCATCAGCCAAGGGCTATGCAAACAGGGACGTGGAGCTCCAGTGTCTGATTTCCGCTTAGCCCTCCGTATATGGATATCCTCCCCATACTGCTCCCCTGGCTGCTCAGCATGATCTTCGGCGTTTTCGTCGGGGCAACTCCTGGGCTGACAGCCACGATGGCAGTCGCGTTGATTGTTCCCTTGAGCGTTCAATTTGATGACCCTAATGCCGGGTTGGCCATGATCATAGGCGTCAGTTTTACAGCGATCTTCGCTGGCGATATCCCAGCCACCTATTTAAGAATTCCTGGCACTCCGGCCTCTGCAGCAGCAACACTGGATGGACACGCGCTCGCTCAAAAGGGGCTTGGCGAACAGGCATTAAAATTGAATCTCATCTGCTCGGCAATGGGCGGATTAATCGGCGTTTCAATCTTGATGATCCTGGCTCCACAGTTGGCGAAATTTGCCCTGCGGTTCAGCAACTTCGAGTATTTCTGGCTGGCCGTCCTTGGACTGACAATGAGCGCCACTGTCAGTGCCGGAAATACTTTCAAAGGATTGCTGGCAGCAGCACTGGGAATACTGGTTTCGACGATTGGCATTGACGGCGTCAGCGGCACCGCCCGCTTCACTTTTAAAACTGCCGAACTGTCCGGCGGCATTCAATTCATCCCAGTGATGATAGGGCTGTTCGGATTATCTGAGGTTTTGCGCAATGCCGGTCATGTTGGGAAAGTCGACGGTATCACAACAGCGGTGACTCAGAAAACTGGATCGTTACTATTAGCAGTGCGCTCGATGTTGCGCCGATGGCGAGTCGTGCTGCAATCTGCGCTGACGGGAACCGTCATCGGTGCACTTCCCGGTGCAGGGGCCGACGTGGCTGCCTGGGCTGCCTATGGACTGGCAAAGAAAACCTCGAAAGAACCCGACGCATTTGGCAGCGGCTCTGAAGAAGGCGTTGTTGCGCCCACCAGCGCCAACAATGCTGCGGTGGCAGGCGCATGGATTCCAGCGCTGGTATTTGGCATTCCCGGCGATGCAGTCACCGCAATCGTGCTGGGCGCCATGCTCATGTATGACTTGAAACCCGGGCCGCAGATCTTTGTGCAAAGCCCGGAAAAAGTGCAGGCCATTTTCCACATTGCTCTGGCAACTCAATTCCTCCTGTTAGTGGCCGGCTACTGCGGCATTCGCGCGTTTCGCTGGGTCATGCGCATGCCACGAAACGTCGTCCTCACCTCGGTTGTTGTTTTCTCGGTAGTCGGAGCATTCTCGCTCAACAACCGGATGTTTGATGTCTACGTGATGGTTGGAGCCGGGGTGCTGGGATGGTTCCTGGATGCACAAAAAGTTCCCATTGCGCCGCTCATTCTCGGTCTCATTCTTGGCCCGCTTGCAGAAGAAAAACTGCGCGCTGGGTTGATCGCTGAACAGGGAAATCTGGTGCCGCTTTTCACGCGTCCCATCTGTGCGATTCTAGTGACCTTGTTAGTGCTGATGCTGCTGCGCGGCATCTGGGGCGCAATTCGTCAGCGGCAGGTGCGTAACAATATCGCTTAAGGCTGCTTAAGGCATTTCTGGCAGGAGAAGATGACCGAAGCTCGCTGGCTTGTGGAAATCAGCAGGCGAAACATTGGTCGGCTTCCAGCAGGAATATTCTGGCTCCCCCGACTTGCGGGGACGCTCAATTCGGAAAAAATTGGCCCGCCAGTGGTGCGGCGGAGCAGCATCGCAGCCAAGCCCTTTCCACGGAATCGTCAGCACGGCCGACCATTGGTCGTCCGCATCGCGGCGTTTTGCTGCCCAGGTGATGCCTGCGCAATCCCATGCGGCATCCCCCTTCATCGTCGTTCGGTCAGAGTCAGGGTTCGAGATGGTGGCATCGAACAGGACACCGTCAGGACTCACCTCAAATTCAAAGTAGTCCGTCGGGTCAGCATCGCCTGCCGCTAGAAATACTTCTACGACCTCTTCTTCATAAATCGGATCATCCCGCTCGGTCATTGTCGCCCAAATGTCAGGGTCATCACAATCGAAACGAAGGCACAATCGATCCTCAGAAGCGACCAATCTGGCAGTCGTCTGAAACGTTGCCTTCCCGCTCCCATCCGCGAGCAGGAATGCGGGCAGCGGCTGAACTGCTGTCCAATCGCTGCCCAAGAGCTTGTTCGCATCCTGCACCGCCCAATCAGCGGGTTTAGGTGCGACTTTCCAAATAGGATCGATGACTGGCTCGCCCATAGCGTGAGTTATTTGGCGGACACGACAACTGGACTTTGCTGAATGACGGCACCCGGAGCAGCCGCAACGGTTGCATCCGCTTCCAAATCACCGAGCACATATTGCAACCCGGCGAGGTAGTGCTGCATCACAGCCGGATTCCAGAAAATTTCATCACGGTGCCCGAGTGAGCAGTAAAACGTGCGGCCCTCGCCATACGTGCGCAGCCAGCTGATCGGGTAGAGACCATCTTCGCCGTATTTGCCTTTCTTAAGATCCGTTTTGTCCGCGCTCAGCGCCAGTAGCATCTTGCGATCCTTCGGGCTGGCGGTGTCATCGCGATATTGATAAATTTCATCCGCCACTTCAAAATCCTTGCCACCGAAGGCTGCATTGATCGGATGCTCGGGCGCCATATTTTTTATGCTGACCAATTCATGCCACGGATGCCCGGCAAAGGCACCGCCCATCATGTCGGTGTATTCTTTCCAATTTTTGTATGTATCCGTGGCGGCATGAATCCCAGCCAGGCCACCGCCGCCATTCACAAAATCCAGCAGGCTCTTTTTCAATCGCTCTTCGCGTTCGAGCGCCACCTTCTTCCCTGCATCATCCTTCGGCATTTCCTTTGGCTTAAAAACTTCACCCGTCGTATTCAACATCAACACGGCATGGTACTGCTTCAAATTGTCAGGCTCGAACGCCCCCTCATCTTCGGTCGCGGTAATCTCAAATGCACCGGTCTTCTTCCCCAGCAATTCCATCGCCTGAATGCCAGTAGGAATGGATCCGTGACGAAAGCCATTTGTCTTTGAAAACACCAGCACTTTTCGCTTCTCTTTCGGCTTGGCCGGAGATTCAGCAGGCAGATTTTCAGTGATCTTCGTGGTTTTCGTTTCGTTCTTGTCCTGGCTCTGACTAACAGTGAGGCCAATAGCCGCGGCGAGAATCGTGAGCGGCAGACAATAGGTAAGAGTTTTGATCTTCATTTCAATGGATAGGTAATCGTCGACGGAGCATGCCTGTCTGAGAAATAATTGTCAATGTGACTGTGCAATGAGTGCCGCCTTGATCTTCTCCAGATCGCTATCGAGCCTGACCGAATAGTCGCGATTACTGAGTTTCGCGAATTCCCGAACGTTCGCCATTGCCCGTCCCCTGCAGTCATGAATTGTCCCGTTTGCGACCGTGCCAACATTTTCACCATCCCGCAGTAGCGGCTTCAACAGCAGTTCGCCGGGATAGGGCGCATCAGAAGTCACTGCCTCACAATAAATGACATCTTCCAAAAGGACACCCGCCGCATCTCGACGACGCACCACTTGCTGGATCCCCGGATTCGAAACTTTGACCGGATCATTCGAGAGCTTCACTTTCATCTGCCAGTCAGCATTTTCATTCACGCGCAGCGCTGCCAATTTGTAAACGCCGCCCAGTGCTGGACGATCATAGGCGGTTACCAGGCGCGTGCCCACTCCCCAGATGTCGATCCTTGCACCTTGTTTTTTCAATTTCCGGATTGTCTGCGCGTCCAGGTCATTGCTGGCAACGATCACCGCGTCGCTGAATCCTGCCTCATCGAGCAACGCTCGCGCTTGCTGGCTCAATGTTGCAAGGTCACCCGAATCGAGGCGAATCCCTGTCAGGCGGTGCCCGTCCTTCGCAAGTTCTTTCCCGATAACCACTGCGTTGCGCACGCCTTCCAGCGTATCGTAAGTATCGACCAGTAAGGTGCAATTGTTAGGGAGAGCTGCTGCATAGGCACGGAAGGCATCCAGCTCATCAGAATACGACATGACCCAGCTGTGTGCGTGGGTTCCTTTAATCGGAATTCCGAAAAGCTTCCCTGCGAGGACATTCGAGGTTCCCGCACAACCACCAATGTAGGCGGCACGACTGGCTGACAATCCACCATCAATCCCCTGCGCACGACGCAGTCCAAACTCAAAAACCGGATCATCTCCAGCTGCAGCACAAATCTCTGCCGCCTTGGTCGCAATGAGCGTGTGGAAGTTGACAATGTTCAGCAGTGCTGTCTCCAGCAGTTGACACTGGATCAACGGCCCGCGCACTCGCAACAGTGGCTCGTGCGGGAAGACGGCTTCCCCGTCTAACACAGCATCTACCTCACACGTCAGCTGCAACTTTGACAAATACTCGAGAAACTCAGGGTCGAACAATCGCTGGCCATCGTTGCCAATGCTCTGCTCCAGATACTCCAGATCATCCGGTGAGAACTGAAACTTCTCAAGAAATTCGGCAACGATCGTCGTGCCACTAGCAATGACACAAGGCGTATCAAAAGGCATCCGCCGGAAGAACAAATGAAACACGGCCTCCTCTTCATGCCGTCCCTGCTTCCAGTATCCGTATGCCATGGTCAGCTGATACAGATCCGTCAGCAGTGCCAGAGATTCTTTATACACTTTGTCGATCATCGCTCATCTTCGTGTATTCTAAACACTATGTCAACAAATTTGACCTGACTGAGATTCGCGAGAAGGCTGCATTCAATATGCCGAATCTTCAAACTGCCGTCATCTTTGACCTCGATGGAACACTGCTGGACACGATCGATGACCTCGCCGACTCGATGAACCACGTGTTGCAGGAAAGCGAGCTGCCGGAACACCCGGTCGAGGCGTATTTCCGCTTCATCGGCAATGGCATGGCCAAGCTGGTCGAGCGTGCTCTGCCCGAAGAGTTTCGTGTCGATGCCGGACAGCTCGCCACTTTCACTGAAGCCTTCCGAGTCGCCTACGAAGCTCGCTGGAACCAGAAATCGAAACCTTACGATGGAATCCCAGAAGTGCTCGATGCGCTGGTCGCCGCAAAGATCCCGCTGGCGGTGTGCTCGAACAAACCTGATCCGTTCACCCAGAAGTGTGTGGCGCAGCTTTTACCAAAGTGGGACTTCGCCCGCGTGCAGGGACATTCAGATGCGTTTCCGCGCAAACCTGATCCAGCATCCACCATCGACATTGCCAGAGAATTGGCTATTGCCCCTGCTGATGCATGGTTCATCGGTGACAGTGACGTCGACATGCAAACGGCCGTCGCAGCCGGAACCAAGGCAGTGGGCGTGCTGTGGGGGTTTCGCTCTGAGAGCGAACTGCGTGCAGCAGGTGCGGCCCATATCGTAGCAACGCCGGGCGAACTACTGAACCTTCTTACTATCTAAAGCACCAAATCAACGCTTCGGTATCACTCCTAACTCAAATGAAGCCCCCTACCCTTCTCATTCTTGCACTCGTCTGGCTCGGCAGTATCGGCGGTGCCTACTACATCGGCTCACAAAATGCTAGTTCCCCAGCTGGCGCCACTGATTCCTCATCGCCGACTGGAACAGCAACCCTCACACGGGTTTCTGATCTAACACCTGGCAGAACTGGAACACCTGCTGACAACGAAGCAGAACCTCAGGGTCCAGTCGACGTTTCTGCCCTGATCAGGCAAGCGAAGATCAAACTGGGAGCGGGTGGGATGATGAACTTCAGCTCGATGATCGATATCGGTTCCCTGTTGAAATCGATTCCATACGAGCAGATCCCGGACGCCATTGCCAAAGCTGAAAAAATCAAGAATCCACAGATCAAGCAAATGATGGTGATGATGCTCATGAGTCGGTGGGCGGAAAAGGATGGCATGGCGGCACTGAAGTATGCAGAGAAAATGGAAGAAAACTCTGGTGGCGGAATGCTGGGCGGTGCGGGAGCGAAGATGGCAGTGCTGCAGACATGGGGCCAACGTGAACCAGACGCTGCGTGGAAATGGTACTTGGCCCAACGCGACGACAAAAAAGGAGGAAGCATGCTTGGAAGCAACGCAATGGCGCTGATGGGCATCTTTGGCGGACTCGTGAGCAAAGATCCGACTACGGCATTCGAGCGACTGGCAGAAGTCGAAGATACGCAGGCCAGACAAATGGCACTGGGCGGAATGATGCAGCACATCACCGATCCTGAGGTGCAGCACGCGCTGGGAGACTACTTATCATCCCTGGATGAAAGTGAACGCAACATGGCAACACAAGGCGTGATGGGACAGTGGGCCATGCTCGACCCAGAGGGCATGATGGAATTTGCCAAATCGCGACCAGACGATGAGAGAAAGAGTCTCGTCAAGCAAGCTGGCCAGACTCTGCTCTACACAGATCCTGATAGAGGAGTCGAAATGATTCTCGAGAACAGTGACGCCAAAGACCTTCCCGATTCTTACCAGCTGATTGCGCAATCAATCGCCACCCGCGATCCAGAAAAGGCCGCGACATGGATGAGCGAGCAACCTCAAGGCCCGGAATTGGATAAGGCGCGAACGTCCTATGCGAATACCGTCGCCCAGCGTGACCCAGAGTCCGCGATGACCTGGGCAAAGACGATAACCGACGAGAACTCACGAACTTCAACGGTCAGTTCAGTTTACCGACAATGGCACAAAAAGGACGCTGTAGCAGCGGACGCTTCCCTTCCTGAATCCGGGCTTTCAGCAGAATCAGTGGAGCAGCTTTTAAAGGAAATCGACAGCGAAAATTAGGGCGCGGTCAATGGTTCGCCTGCTCGCCCGAAGGCGACTAAAGAAAGGCCTTAACTTCAAGAAGATTTGCGGAATTTTCAACGTTGGCACAGGTATGCTCAGAACACCTGACATCGTTGCTCCAGTAGCGCTACCCCGGGTTCCTGACATCTTATGCCCTCTCAACCCCAACGGGGTTGCGGCCGAGTCAGAGGGTCCGTGGATCGTTGCTGCCGGGACACAACCCCGTTGAGGTTGGGGAATCCTTGACGATCATATTCCCGGGGTAGCTCGTGCCTCGCAACCCCGGGCTTTGTTACGTAGCCCCGCTGGGGCATGGCAGTGTTGAATTGAGAGATGATACAGCCTCATCTGCAAAATAGTATCACCTCCGATTCCTTCGATGTCAGGTGCTCTAATGCAGCAATCGGCAAATCGCTAGTTGTCATCGAATTTCGGGAATGGCTTAGCTTTCATCACCCGGTCATAGAGCCGCTCCCGCCAAGGCTCTTCGCCTTCAACCAATCCAGCGACATTAAAAATCCCCAGACCAAAAGCAAAACCCGTCAATCGATTTTCAATAATGGTGTCGACTACGCGCGCGCTTACCAACGGGCCTGTTCTCCGAACATTTGAGAATCTTACGAAGTCAGAGCAATCCCATTTAAGTAAATCCGGCAAATATGGATCAGTGGCATTCCGAAACATTCCACAACTTGGACAGCCTCAGTTCGCCTGTGCCGACTCATCCAGTGGCACACGACCCTGAGCCTCAAGAAAATAGTAACGTGGCACATCTCTAGATCTCAAATTTTTATTCTTGAACTCAACAAATGAGAACTTCCACGGTCGAAAGCCTGTTAACCCAGCCTCTCGAAATATAGTCACTGCTCGCTCACTGACAACAAGTTCGCCAGTATAAAGCGCATCAGGCAAAGATTTCCACCCTCTCCTTCCACCCCAAAGCACTCCCCCGGCTTCGCTAAAGTCTTCAGGCCATATTCCCCCCTTCCTGCACTGCCTACAGCACATTGGCTCAATACCTCTTTTGTTATATACTGACGTCCTCTCATTAAAGCCACAAAGAGATACTAGGGTCGTAACTTCTTCCCGCAGGAAGGCACTATTTGAAGCCATAGATTTCGACAAGTTTCATGGCATGGAGTATGGCTTAGGAACTGGTCAAAGAAAGTCATTACTGGCGCTTGCGTAGAGGAAGGATACTAACGAAAAACTTCGTCGTCGTCATTGGTCGGTTGGACGGGGGTAGATTAGTCGATTGAACCGTCGCATCGCGACAGGAAAATAATGGGAATTCTCCCCGGGAGCTAAAGCGCCCCGGCTTCAGGTGAGATGTCGCATCGCGACAGATTATAAGGAGAACCGCACCGCAACCGCAACCGCAACCTGATGGCGAAACTTAACGACCACCGTCTAAAGACGGTGGCTTTTGTGCGGACTGAAAGTCCTGTTGCGGCTGAAGCCGCCGTCCGCTACGCGGACTCACAGCTTCCTCCTAATACGAAACCAACAAACTTCACACGATCCGGCCACCACCAATCCAGCAACGAGATTCTCCGACTCCGACCACTCTTGCCAAAAATCGCTAAAGCTTACCGTCTAAAGACGGTGGGTTTAGACCAGGCAGATGGCGAAACTAAATGAGTCAGTCGCCGCAGCATACCTGTGGTCGCAACGCGACCCTTCATCTTAGGCGGGGAGCTTCAGCCCCCGTAACCAGGTCAATATAACACCTCGTCGCGATGCGACGGTTCAGACAGCTGCCCCTGCCCAAGCCGCACCGATCCGGAAAGAAAAACAGGGAACGACCCTTCCACGCCTTTCCATCCTGTTGCGACATTACCGCCCCAGGCGGGCGCTGCATATTCAGCGCTGAAGCACTGGAATGAGAAATTGTTTCGATTGCCCGACCGCCCCAGATTCCTCATCCCTCAGAAACCCGCCATCACGAAAGGATTTCAATCTGCGCCACCTCTTCCTCCTTTTCCGCCAAATCACTGAGTTCTGTTGGCGATTGACCTTGACCATTGCTCGGCTACGGAAGCTCAGCTTCCATTCGAAAGTAGTTTTCGCTGCGCAGAATTCTCAGCAGTGATTGCACTGTAACTTGCTCCTTGCCGTCTGGCACACTCACCGAATCCTGAATGAAAAAACCTTCATTACTCCAGTCGACAAGGTTCCGAGAAGTGGCTAGCCGGTAGATCACACGCCCGTCATCGCGGCGGCGCACAAAGGTGGGATTACGCGATAACATTGGCCCCACTGTCCTGAAGCGATCTGCGACCACAGGAAGAGTAAAAAACCCGAACTCGCTCGCATTTGTAAGCCCATCCTCATCGCCATCAGCATCCGGGTGCCCAGTCCCGTTGCGCTCCATTCCGAAAGTTTCAATCCAGCTGACATAAGGATCGGCGAGCGCGGGCGCTTCGCCAAAACCCGTGGAATCGAGCGCTGCCTCTGATTTAAAGCGCAGCGAAGGATCACTCCAGCCACTAGAGCCAATGCCGATCGTACCCTTGAGCTTCAGGTTTGCATTGCGCGTCGAAATTTCACCACTTTGCCACGCAGAACCCGGATTATCTTCAATGCGACCGAACAGATCCGAACGCACGCCGCCGATGAGCAACTCGATCGCATCATTGCCATCGTAGTCCATTCTTTCTTCAAGCAACTCGAGTCCCTCTCCAGCAATTTCAGCAAATGCGGAGTTGCCGAGCACCAGCGATTCTCCAGGATCAAGCCCACCCTGTCGCACAACGATCTCAGCGCCAGAGGATGCACTCCCATTGAAATAAAATCGCAGCTCCAGTGAGCCGTCTGAGAACTGGATTCGCTCAGAACTGGCATTCGTTACTTCAATCGCTCTCACGCCTCCATTGGCGGTCGTGTGCAGCATCTGGCTGATCAACGCACGGCCAGAAGCATTTCGATTCCTCACCAGAATCCCGCCATAGCCAGTGGCGTAACCGTCCGCTTCTGCGACCAGCGCAATGCTGCGGCTTCGATCGGCGCGACCATCGCGAGTCGCGCCCACTTCGAACGGTTCGCTGCTGTTCGCAGGCCCGATAACGATAACATACGGCGGCAATTCGAGATCGCCTGATGGATCAGACAATTGCACCATCACCTCCTGCCCGGCATCAGGCGCCGGCGTGAGCACGATCGATGCAGTCACCGTCATGTCCGATCCTTCGTCAAGCGCCGGCGACGCCGTAGAGAATGATACAGTGATGCGATTCCTGGGCTCGAGCCAGTAGTCACCAAAAAGCGGGAAGTGATCCGATGCTGCCTTACTGGTTCCCGCATCAACTGGAACTCCCTGCTTTGGGATGCCCTCAAAATCGACATCGACCTCACTATTGAACACTTCCGTGAAGCGGTTGCCATTGGTGTACAGTCGGTCACTCAAAATGATGTAGTCAAGACGCACACCCTCTGCGACGATGAAGGTATTGATTCCTCGCCGATCAGAATGCCGCGCAGTCGTGACGCTGTAGTTACTCAGGCCAAATAGATTCGTCGGGAAAGTATCGTAATCGAGGGTGATTGCATCAGCTCCTGAGATATCGTCGCCGACTGCGAATCCGTTAGGAAAGGAAGAACCGTCACCAAAGCTTCTGCGCCCGGTATTGAACGCGGACGGCTGGAAATTGCCGATATTCTCGTTAAAGTCGCCAAGGATTACCACATTGTGCGTGTCTGCGGAGATGCCTTCCGCTTCCAGAAACTCGAGTGTCCGATAGGCTTCCACGACCTTGCGAAAGCGATCCGAATCTCGCGTCCCCGCCTTGTAGTGCACGCAAATCACGTGCAAGTCGTCGGCATCTTCTGCCCAGGGAATATCGATTTCCGCATAGAGCGGGAACCGGGTGATTTCACGACGCCCATCAGGAACATCGCGCCCAATTTGCACCACCCGCTTGATCGGATAACGACTGGCAATCGCCAGGCTTTGTTCGCCGCTGTTAAAGTCACCGCCATTGTAGGCCTCCCCTGTGAACGCGTCATCTACAGTGGCGAAGTGCATGGCATCAGTGGGCAAGGCAATATCCTCGAGCAACAATTTGAGCGGCTGAAAACCATTGATCGAATCGACTTCCTGGAAGGCGATCACATCCGGCTCAATACGCGACAGCGAGGATGCAACAGCATTGAATCCTGCACTACCACGATCGCCGACATCATTGAGAAGATTGAATGCAGCCACACGAACAGCCTCTCCTTTGAGCGGCATACGATCATCATCCACGATCGTTAAACGCACGATAGCACTCTCCTCTCCCTCGGAGTCCGTCACCGTAACATCGACTGTCCGATCGCCATCATCCACTGCATTGTCGATCGCCGAGACCGTAAAACTGCCGATACCACTATCGTCGACAGTAACTCGCGCTGGTGCGGACAAATCATCCTTACGGCTGACTTTGATTGAAAAATCGGCCGTGTCCTGCGGTGCTGGAGAAAACTGTATCCGCACCTCTGAAGTGGTCGCCGACGACTCAACCAATCGATTTCGTGACAGCGTGAGGGTGATGCTGGCACCAACGGCCGCACCATCCAGCGTCTGCCCGACATTGATCGTGCCGAAAGTTGCCGCCGACCCACGTGTCCATATGAAATCAGAGTAGTCACTGCCATCTCCGGTCAATTGCAGAGAAGTTCCCGTCACAGTGGAGGCGGATTCGCTGACACCAATATCTTCGGACTGGACACCACTGGCTGGGCCACCTGAAGCGGACATTTCGCCTTCATAGCTGAGGAATTGAACGACGAAATTCGTTGCACTTTTAAGCAGGGCGATGCCATCGGGAGCACCGTTTTGAATTCCCTCGAAGGGAAAAGCAATCGCCCCAAAGCCACTGTTCCCTTGATTGGGAGTGGTTCCGCTCAGGACAAGACTGCCGTAAGTATTACCGTTGGCACCATTGTAGAACAGCAATTCGTAAGCACTGAGATCGGTACCCGCCGGTGCGACAATTTCGACAGCTTCACCTGTATCCGTGCTTTGATTGTCGTAGTGAATCTCATTGATAAAAACGATCTGCGCCGAGGCCGTTGCGATCGTCCACACTAACAAGGAAAGAAAGGAAGCGCAGCGCATCATATTTATCACGTTTTGGAATCGCCTATGGCGCCAGAAAGGAACTGGCCTCATCTTCCCCCGGCGACAGCAGCGGCGTGGAAGCCGTCCCTCCGGCAGAAGCAGGCGAGTCGGTAGGGAACGGAAAATCAGTGGAATGCGCGGTCGCCCCCGCATCAGGATAAAAGCGCGGTTCCACTGGCTTGCCGCGTAATTTTTGAATACCGAATCCCAATTTCCCGGATTCAGAGGAAGTGGTGAACGCACTGCGAATCACCGGATCTGGCGCAGCTTTGACAACGACACTGCTGTGATTGGGAATTTTGAACCACAACCCGCGTTGCTGCCGCCACCAGAAACCATCGACAGCACCATAAACCTGATTCTGCGGCGTGAAGAGGTCGGTACCTTCCTCCGGAATGACGCGAAAGTCTTTCAAAGCAGCGGACTTGAATCCACGGAACTCGACCGTCCCTCCACCCGTGAGGCTCGGCTTCGCTTTCACTTGCTCAACAGCTCCCCCTCCAGCTGCCTGGGGTGTCGGCTTCGCCTTCTTCTTGTTCTTCCCGATCAACGGCATGTTCTCCATCTTAGGCATCGATACCTTGGGAATTTTTGGCATCTTCGGAAGCTTGGGCATCTTAGGTTTTGGAATCGAGGAGCACGACGTGATCACCAGTGCAGTGAGCGCGGTAGCCAGGAGTGCTATCGCCCTGCGAAGGGCAACGGAATATGGGCGCTGTAGTCTAAGCATAATCTAATTGGAAAATGAAATCGTGGTCAGCGATTGAGGGAGCTTTCTCCATCTCCCTCTCGCCTTCAAGCCTCATGTGGATGCAAATGCAGGTTACCTGGATTCAATTGAGGAAGGCTTGCGCTGCAAGTGGTACGTCGACATACTCTATCATATTCAAAGATTTCTCCCCGCCTTCTGTAGAGTTTATGAAGACCCCAGTAATTTTCGCCGCACTGGCTGTAACACTCAGCCTACTCGGTTTGCCCTCTCCCTCATCTGGCCAAGGCATCGTCATCAATGAAATTCACCCCGACGAGGCGGACAAGACTCTGCGTGGTGAGTTTATTGAGCTCCACAACCCAACTTCAGAGGAAGTGACGCTGGAAGGATGGTTTTTTGCGGAAGGGATTGATTTCACCTTTCCTGCGGGCACTCAGCTGCCTTCCGGCGGCTACCTGGTGGTCGCAGAAAATCCCGCAGTTATCGCCGATCTTTACCCTGGCCAGACTGCACTGGGCCCCTGGCTGGGATCTCTGAAGAACGGCGGCGAGTCCATCGTGCTGCGTGATGCATCAGGCAATAAAGTCGACGAAGTCACCTACGGCCTTGGCTTTCCCTGGCCAACTACCGGTGAAGAACCGAGCCCGTCGATAGAACTGATCCATCCTGCACTTGATAACGACTTGGGCGGATCGTGGCGTGCTTCTGGCAATGTGCCAGCGACCCCGGCCATGGAGTTGATCGGCAGAGCGGCCACCGGCTGGCAATACTGGAAAGGCAATGCTGCACCCGAACTCGATGGTGACGGACGCAGCTGGACCGACCCAGACTACGAGGGCACAGCAGCTTGGCCCACCGGGCAAACGCCGATAGGATTTGGCGACGACGATGACAACACCTTGATCGACGACATGCAGGGCAACTATGTCACCATCGTCGCGCGGCAGACATTCGAACTACCAGCTGGCGCATTACCATCGACACTGCAGCTTGAACTTTATTTTGACGATGGAGTTGTGGCGCTTCTGAACGGCAACGAGATCGCCAGAGAATCCGTCGACACGGCATGGGAAGTGAGCCACGAAGCTGCCAGCGGGACGGCCAGTTCGCACGAAGCCAGAGACTATGAATCGCAGCAAGTCCGTGGTGCACGAGGTTACCTGCGCACAGGCCCGAACGTCCTCACGTTGATCGGCATGAACTCTGGCATTGGCGGCAGCGACTTCTCGCTCGATGCATCGCTGCGATCGGTCGAACCTGAACCTGGCGAGCTTCTCATTGATCCGTCGCCTGGCAGACAGAATTCGGTCTTCGCAGAGAATGCACCGCCGCAGTTGCGACAAATTGATCACTCGCCTACATCGCCAAAGTCTGGCGAACCCGTGACCATCAGCGCCAAGGTCACCGATCCGGACGGAGTGGCGGCGGTGAGCCTTAACTATCAATTGGTGAACGCAGGCGACTACATCGCGCTTTCGGATGAGCGCTATGCAACTGAGTGGACGAACATTGCAATGCAGCCCGGGCCCGACGGGACGGATACTTTTAGCGCCACGCTCCCCGGCGAACTACAACAACATCGCAGACTGATTCGCTATCGCATCACTGCCACTGATGCAAAAGAATCGGCCGTCAGTGCGCCTTACCTCGACGACCCACAGCCTAACTTTGCCTACTTCGTCTATGATCAAGTGCCCGCTTACTCCGCCAGAGCAACGCCTGATGAGGAAGCGATCACCTACGGATCCGACGTCTTGAACAGCGTCCCGGTCTACCAGCTGATCACTTCGCGCGATCATCACGAACGCGCGTTACACGTTCCGAATACCAGACAGGGCAGCGGCTACGCTGGCAGCGACTATCGTTGGGAAGGCACCATGGTTTACGACGGCCAAGTCTATGATCACATCCGCTACAGAGCAAGAGGAGGTGTGTGGCGCTATGCCATGGGCAAGAACATGTGGAAGTTTGACTTCAATCGAGGACATCGCTTTCGCGCAAGGGATGACTACGGTCGCCGCTACAAAACGGAGTGGGATAAGCTGAATTTTTCTGCCTGCATTCAACAGGGGAATTTCAATCATCGCGGTGAACAGGGCCTGTTCGAATCGACCGGATTCAAATTGTTCAATCTATCCGGCGTGGAAGCGCCGCACACCCATTTTCTGCATTTTAGAGTCGTCGATGACCTTGCTGAAAATGGCGAACCGGATTCGCAATTCGACACCGACTTCCAGGGACTCTATCTCGCAATTGAGCAACCGGACGGACGATTCCTCGAAGAACACGGCCTGCCCGATGGCAATTTTTACAAGATCGAGGGCTACAGCGGCTCTGCCAACAATCAGGGGCCGACGCAGCCAGACGATCGCTCTGATGTGCGTGATTTTATCGCTGGTTTTCGCAGCCGCACTCCTGATGCTGAATGGTGGCGGGCCAACCTGGATGTCGATGGCGCGCTCAGTTACCACTCGATCACGGAAGCCATCCACCACTACGATATCGCTTACGGAAAAAACTACTACTACTACCACAATCCAGACACCGATCTGTTCGAAGTGCACCCGTGGGATCTCGACCTGACGTGGGCAGACAATATGTTCGGCGACGGTCAGCACAACATTCTACAGAAATTGTGTAAGCGTGATCCTTTCAATGTCGACTACCAGAATCGCATGCGCGAAATCATGGATCTACTCTACAACGCGGAACAGACTGGGATGCTCATCGATGAAATGGCGTCCGTCGTCTATCAGCCTGGCCAACCATCAATGGTGGACGTCGACCGCGCCATGTGGGATTACAACCCGATTCTTCGCTCGCGCTACGTGAACTCAAGTAAGGCCGGGCACGGTCGCTTTTACCGTGAAGGCAGCGGCAGCCGATCCTTTGCCGGAATGATCCAGACGATGAAAGACTACGTCGAAAGCAGAGGCGCATGGCTGGTGCGCACTTACCTCCGCAATGAAAACGAAATCCCTCAGACACCCAAAGTCACTTACACCGGAATTGCTGATTTTTCTCCGGATGGATTGCAATTCGAATCATCCGTATTCTCCAGCCCGGCGAATGCTACCTTCGCCGGAATGAAGTGGCGTATCGCCGAAGTCACAGAATCCGGCAACGGTGAATTTGATCCTTATAATCGCACTACTCCACGCTCCTATGAGATGGAGCCAACGTGGGAATCAGAGGTGTTTCCTGACTTCTCCAGTTCCATCACGGTGCCCGCTCTGGAATCGAGACCTGGCAAAACGTATCGTGCCCGCGTGCGCCACGTTGATTCGGAAGGACGCTGGAGCCACTGGTCGGAACCGATGCAATATGTCGCCGGCGATCCCGACATTGCTACCTATCAGGCGCAGCTGGTCGTCTCTGAGATCATGTACAATCCAGCACCACCCACCACAGCGGCCGAATTGGCGGCGAGCAATCGCAATTCAGATTTTGAATATCTGGTGCTACAGAACATCGGCGGTTCGACGCTCGATTTGACCAATGTCAGGATGACGAAAGGCGTCGACTTTGATTTTGCGACTGGCACTCAACTAGCCGCCGGGGCAAAAATCTTTCTGGTCAAAAACATCGCCGCATTCACCGCACGCTACGGCGCGCAGGCAGCCACCGTCGTGATCGGCGGCGAATGGGACGCGGCCGACAATCTCAACGACGGAGGCGAGAACCTGCGCATCGCCTACGGCGCAGGCGCGGTCATTCGAGAATTCGCCTACGCGGACAAAGCTCCCTGGCCGGAATCCGCAGATGGTGGCGGCCGCAGCCTGGTGCTCGCGAACACAGCGACGCTGACAGATCATGCGGAAGTCGCCAACTGGACGACCAGCAAGAAACTCAACGGCAGCCTGGGAAATGTCGAAACCGATAGTGGCTATGCCGCCTGGAAGTCGAGATTTTCTGTAACGGACGACAGTGGCGACGACGACCAGGACGGCACTCCCACTCTGGTAGAATACGCTCTACGCCAAAGCCCGCGCGTCGCAGATCCCAGCGCATTACTGGCCAATGTTGACACCACAGGCGACAGCCTTGAAGTCTCCTTTCGCTGGGACACTTCAGCAATAGATACAGCCTTCTCGTTTCAAATTTCCACGGATCTCATTACATGGAGCGAGGCGACCGCTGATCGTTTTACTCTGGCCAAAGAGACAGGCCTTGGTGATGGCTTGGTGCGCCGAATTTACAGGGAAAACGTCGCTCGCTCGAGCACCATTCCTGCTTACGTGCGATTGCGCGTGTTCATTTCACCAGTGAATTGAACTCTTAGCATCATTGCTGCGCGAAAGCTTGAATCGATCACGCGAACTGGTCTATAAGACGGAATGTCAGAAACTGATACCCCCAAGACCACGCTCACCGAGCGCCTCACGTCACTTGATGCGCTGCGCGGTTTTGACATGCTCTGGATCATGGGTGGCGACTCGATTGGCCATGCCCTGGCGCATATGGAGGGCGCTGATTCAGGGTTTATGAAAACGGTCGCGAATCAGTTGGATCACGTCGCCTGGGAAGGATTTCGATTTTATGACCTGATCTTTCCGATGTTCGTGTTCATCGTTGGTGTGTCGCTTGTGTTCTCGCTGACGAAGACACTCGAGCGCGATGGTCGCAAGGCGGCTATGACGCGCGTCATACGTCGTGGGTTGCTGCTGTGGGTGATCGGCATCCTCTACTATGGCGGATGGGCCAAAGGCATCTACAATGCCGAAACGAATGAGGGCATCCGCCTGATGGGCGTGCTGCAGAGGATCGGGCTGTGTTACCTTTTCACGGGACTTCTGTTCCTCTTTCTAAAGCCGCGCGGCCTGATGATCGCATTGGCATCATTGTTAGTCGGATACTGGGCACTGCTCACTTTTGTCCCTGCTCCAGGACAGGCAGCGGTCAGCTTTGAAGAAGGAAAAAATTTCACCAACTGGTTCGATTCGCAGTACCTCCCATTCTTCAAATGGGACGGCCCGCACGATCCCGAAGGAGTGCTTTCAACGATCCCCGCGATCGGCACTTGCCTCTTTGGAGTCTTTGCGGGATTGCTGCTGCAGCGCACCACTGTCACCAGCACGCAGAAAGCGATCTGGCTGGCAGGGGCGGGCGTCGTCGCTGTATTGCTGGGCCATCTGTGGGGGCTGCAATTCCCTGTCATCAAGAAGCTTTGGACCAGCAGCTACGTCTTGATCGCAGCAGGTTGGAGCGCATTGCTTCTGGCTGCTTTCTACTGGGTGATTGATGTCAAAGGACACCAGAAATGGGCGCTCCCATTTATTTGGATCGGACTCAACCCGATCACGATCTATCTACTCGGCAACCTCATCAACTTTGACGACCTCGCAGCTCGCGTTCTTGGTGGCCCAGTCAGTGCCTGGGCAGATGGAATCGCAAACGGCCTCGGAACCGTGATCATCTCTATCGGCGGGGCACTACTGGCTTTGTTAGTGGGCTGGTTCTTGCACAAAAAGAAACTGTATCTGCGGCTCTAGATCAACTAAGAATATCCGCAGAAACCACCCCCGGAAGAACGCGTCTGATCACAATATTAATGCCGTGAAGTTCAACTTCACGGGCAATCGCTTCGTCGATCTGCGCATGGGAATAGCGCGATGAAAAATGCCCCAGGATCAGCTGCTTGATCTCGCTGCCGGCAACCATTTTCATGACTTGATCGAGTGAGCTGTGCTTATTGCGCCTCGGATTATCAGGGTCGATTTCAGCCTCGTTCAAAAATGTGGCCTCGTGGATCAATGTCTCGGTATTTTGGTAGCGCCCGTCCCTTTCGATCGGGGTATCCCCCGAATAGACGAGCTTGGTCGACCGCGATTCATGGGTAATCGCCGCATCTCCCTGCGCCTCCCGAATCGCTGCAATCTCCTGGCCGGACAGCCCTTCAAATTCTGCCCTCAGCTTGCGACTGACGGTATCAACGAAGTAACTCAAACTCTTCGTCTGGCTACCGTCCGTGACAACGTGACGATTCTCAACCGCACGCACCATCAGATCATGACGCACGCGAATTTCTTGCTCTGCCTCAAGCGGTATCCACTGCGTCCCCGACACCTGCGGATCAAACTTCGCGCTGAAGTCCGCGATCGCCGAAAACGATCCACAGTCCCGGGGATAGTAAATTTTCAACCCCCTCCGTGCATTAAGCTGGTTGAATTGCAGCAACCCCGCCACATGATCCCGATCAGCGTGCGACAGGAACACGTGCTTCACTTTTCGCGCCTTCTGCAGCAATCCGGCACTCACACCATCCCCACAATCAAAAAGTATTCCGCACTCGCTGACGAAATACCACGTGGAAAACATCGCGGTCGAATAACCAGTGATCGTCCAGTTTGGAGAAATCATAGTCAACACATTCCCCGCATCACGTCCAAGACGCAACTGTAGAACATTATCATCCCCGTTTGGCCATCGGCCATCGGCCACTGATTGAGAGACGGAATGCTATCGCCGGTCGCGGTCCCCGCTCCAGCCCTTTCCAATGGAAACACGGACATCGGGACTGGCGGGACACGCGTTCCCCTTCAAATCGATTAAGGAAAAATTGACGAACCCAGCAAGTTGGCGGATCTCTCTGCAGAACGTCAAATTTTCCACGAAGTTCTCGTGCACCCGCACTGTCGTCAGAGCAAGTATCACCACAGTCCATTATGAAAGTCCGCGCATCTCGCAACATTTTCTCCACCCTCATTGCCTTCCCTTCCAGATTGTAGACGTCACCGTCGACAAGGCTACAAACAAAGCCACCATCACATGGTCATCGAAGCCCGCTCGTGTCTATACACTCGAACGCTCAGTCAATCTCGGCCCCTGGATCGAGGTCGACGATGGAATCGATGCAGCGGATGGCGAGACGACAACCGCAGAAGACGAATTTGAAGCCGGCACGTCCGAGATTTACTACCGAGTGATCGAACCGTAGATCACCCTGGGCAATTCACACCGCACAGAGCTTTCATACCCTTTAGTTCCCTGTTTCCGAATTGGAATCGTTCTGATCTCGAAATCTCACCTGCACTGCGGCGAGTCGCACCACATTTTTTGTAGAGCGAGTGCGGAAAATCTTTTTTTCCGACGAATGGAATCCTGCCAAGCATTGGCGTGGCATTCTCGGTTTCTTGCTCGCCTGCCCGGCTTCCAGCGATGATGTAGCTACTGTTCTCGATCACTGCCGGTGAGCGCGACGTCATCACAGGCGCGCTCCCGCCATGCGTCAGCAGTTCGACGCTATACGCCACGCTAACGGGTGGAACCATAGGCATACCAGGCATAACTCGCTTCACACGCTTCACCACAGATCCCGCCGCCGGATATGTGCCAACTCATGCCGAATCACAGCCGTCGACTTCGCTAACGGCTAATTGCTTGCCTCCTCAGGCAACACGACGCAAGGCCGCAATAGACCACAGGTCATCAGTGATGCACCACTCACCAGAAAAAATCGAGGCACTCGCTGGAGTCCCAGATTCTCTACTTCCTCACTGAACAGTCCTTGCAGCGAATCGTTGAATTCATGGTTGTTTGCATTTCCGACAATTCGAGGCATTCGCAGTTTCGTGTCACTCATTGGTTCTCCTCTCTTGAACGGGCAGCAGCCACTATGCGTTCGATTTCCCGAAGTTCCTCAGCAGATACCTTTGATCCAGGATCGGCAAGATAGGCGGCAAGCCCCTTACCGATCGAACCACCGAAAAACGTATCCAAAAGCCCTCGCCAGGCCGATCGGCCCTCTCGCTCGGATAGCCGCTTCGGACGAAAGAGTAGTTCTCTACCGCGTTTCCCACTTCGGACAACATGCCCCTTCTTTTCGAGAATAACAGCAATCGAACGCAACGCCGGACGCGTCGGCGGCTGATTCATCCGCTTCGCGATCTCGCCAAGCGTGGCTTCACCGACAGCAAAGAGGATTTCCATCATTTCCCGCTCCCGGCGGCTGAGTTTAGACAATCTAGACATACAAAAACTGATCTTTCAGTATTTCACGCCGCAAAAAAGAGCAAGCCCTATTTACTGAATTTTCAGTTTTCCTCTAGGCACTGAGATGCGATTCTTTTAACAACAACCGCCTCTATGGAGCTGACTTCAGATGCCCCTGGAAGCCCGGGAATTTCGACTCAAATAGATTCAAGGTAGCGCCGTCCGTCAGATTCTAAGCTGAACCAGCGATTGCGGAGGATTTGCGCTTGCAACGGAGCGAATTTGCTTTAATGACAGACGTCCCGCCCGGCGCGGAGTTCGCTATCCAATGCTTTCGCCCGTCGTGTGGTGAAGGCTTTTTTTTTGCACACTTTTGACTGACCGCCCGACGACGCAACACTTTAAATAACACCCATTACCGCCGCCATGGATAACATTTCTTCTCGCATTGCTGAACTTACCTCTTCGCTGACACTTTCCATCACTGCGACTGCCAAGCAGATGCAGAATGAGGGCAAGGAAGTCTTCAACTTTGGTGCCGGTGAGCCCGATCTGGATACACCACAGCACGTCAAGGACGCATGTATCAATGCCCTCGCGAACGGCCAGACGAAATACACGGCTGCTGCCGGTATGCTGCCACTGCGGGAAGCAATTTGTGCAAAATTCAAGGCAGACAATGGCCTCAGCTACTTGCCTAAGGATATCGTCGTCAGTTCCGGAGCGAAGCAGTCGTGCTACAATGCCATTCTAGCCGTGTGTGAGCCGGGCGACGAAGTCATAATCCCCGCTCCCTACTGGACAAGCTATCCAGAAATGGTGCGCATGGTTGGTGCCACTCCCATTTTCGTCGAGACGAAGGAAGAGAACAACTACAAGATGACTGCGGAGGAGTTCGAGGACGCCATGACGCCGCTGACCAAGATGGTCATCATCAATTCTCCCAACAACCCGACCGGTGCCGTCTATTCTCGTGATGAGCTGGAAAAAATCGGCGAAGTTGCCGCCTCTGAGGACATCATCATCCTTTCTGATGAGATTTACGAAAAGATCATCTATGGCGAGCACAAGCACGTGAGTATTGCTTCCATCAGCGATGAGCTTAAAGAACTGACGATTACCGTAAACGGCGTCAGCAAAGCCTATAGCATGACCGGCTGGCGCATCGGTTACCTGGGAGCTCCAACGAAGATTGCTGCGGCCATCGAAACCCTTCAGAGCCACAGCTCATCTGCGCCAACAACATTCGCCCAGTTCGGTGCTGTCGAGGCCATGACTGGATCACAGCAATTCGTCAGCGACATGCGCGATGAATTTGACATGCGTCGCCAGTACATGCTGGGGCGTCTGCAGGGAATCAACAACGTCCGCGTGCAGGAGCCGCTCGGCGCATTTTACTTCCTGGTCAACATCAGCCCGATCGGTATCAAGTCAGTCAACTTCTGCGAGAAGCTGCTCAGCCGAGAAGGTGTCGCCGTTGTGCCTGGAGTTGCCTTCGGCGCAGACGATATGATCCGCTTCAGCTACGCAACCAGCCTCGACGTCATCAAGAACGGTCTCGACCGCTTCGAAGAGTTCTGCCGTTCGCACTGATCCACCGGCGATTTATAGGATTTATCCCAGAACGGCGGAAGTTCGTTGAAATGGTAAATTGAGTGGCTGCAATTTTCGATTGCCTGGTTGTGGAGTGCTGTAGCCCTCTACAGCTTTGTGGTAGCCGCAGCCCTCTGCGGGCGGGCGGTGAGTTCTTTGGTGCTTAGGGCCACTCTAAGGGGCAAATTAACTTGCTCCTCCTACGCTCCTTCGTCGCCTTCCGAAAGCTGTAGAGGGCTACAGCACTCCACAGCATTTCTTAAACGAACTTCCGCCGTTCTGCACTAGTCTTCCTTGGCCTGCGGGATCAGTTGGGATCACCCACTCGCAAACGCATGCGATCTTATCATGGTCGTTCTCGGCGTCGTCTCAATGAGTGTTCGTCATGATACGGATCTATGGAGTCGGAGGAATGACACTTTCGTGTAGGTTTAAAGTCGACACTCAGTTCTGCCACCGCTTTATCTTGCAGTGTAATTTGCACGCTTTACAGTGGGAATATGTGGATGCGATTTCCCCGTCAAAGTCTGGATGTTCAGGGAGATAGTGAAGAAGAATTTCCCTGCGGAGATCGCGTTGACATGCTGGTGTGGGGAGTCGGAGTTTCTCTTTTCTTTTTGGGTTTCGGAACCCACGGAATCATTGCTGGCGAGTCTCCGTGGCCGCTGGGAGAATTTCCTTACTTCGAAAAATTTCACGGCAAACAAGCAATTGCGCTGTGCGGAGCTTTCATCGCAGCTGGGCTTGGTCTCCATTTTCACTACGTCTGGGGCATCCGCAAGGTTCGGATGCCCTACATCTATGGTCGACGGGCCGCCGCTTACATCGCCATCTTCTGCCTGGGATTTCTTTTGTGCAGCATGGTTTATCCCTGGTTCGATCTGGCCCGATGAAGCGAAGCCCTGAAACTAAACTGGGGGATGCCTTGCCGTTTCAATGTTTCCGTCTGCGATGTGCAAGACGGGCCCCGTCTATGGGCTGCGAGAAGAAATGCTATGACGTTTGCCGCTTCCGCCGTAGCAGGGCCAGGGGAAAGGCAACAGCCAGCAGTGATAGTGAACCCGGTTCAGGGATCGCATTGAGAACAAACAAGTTCATCGTGGCATCGCCAAGGTTCGCGGAGCCGTTGAATTCTCCATAAGTAAAGTTAACTGAGGCATTGCTGTCGGCAGCCCCGCCTCCAGCAACCCAGGAGCTGACGGCTCCAATTCGGTAGATGCCTCCCTCAAGAAAAAATGTGGGCCCGCCAGAATCACCCACGCCGAAGCCCACTTCATCGTCACCAAATCCCAGGTCTGCTGGTTCACTATAGGCAACATTGGAGGGGTCATTGAAGGCGTCATTTTCCGCAAGCCCACTGTCGAAATCGGAGACCAATTGCGTGTTATCATTAAGGAATCCTGGTTCTCCCCGGGTGCCGAGGCCAAGCGATTCGTATTCAATCAAGCCTGCGCGCTTCGTGCCCAGACCAATGGTCGCCCCAGTCGTGCCGATGCCGCTTTGACCAAAGCCTATGATGACTCCCCGTTGGCCGAGGGCATTGTACCCGATGGAAACTATTTCGTAGCGAGGAATGCTGGGGTCGAAGGTGGTCGGAAAAGTGATGACAGCAGTATCGAAGCCATGGCCAACGTTGCCATCGTACCCGGGGTTCACCGCGCGCGCCGAACCAGTAGCTGACTGCGAAAACGATGCGCCCGCAGCATTGATGAACGTCGCTGTTGAAGTCGTTCCTGTCACGCAATGCGCTGCAGTCAGGACTGAGCGTCCATCTGAAAGCAGTGAGCTGGTGCAGTTGCTTGATTCCGTAACCATTCTTCCAACTCCATGGTGATCAACAGTAAAGGAGTTGATCCCATTGGTCGTCGTGTGGGATCCGGCAGTGTCACTGGTGACGAGCACTGGGACAATCGTCAGAATCGAATCATCGGAAGAAGAAACCGAAGCCGCCAGCGAATTCACTGAATATGCGGCTAAAATAACGATAACTATAGATTTTCCAGTCACTCTCATGGCGATATCATAGCAAGGCTAAGTAAAAAAGGAAGCGGATTCATTCGCCGGAGTGACAGTTTGGATCTTGCACCAAATAGGGGCAATGATAATGCGCCCCCCCCCCCGTTTGCATTCTGTATGAAAGCCCAATAATTGGAGTTTTTCTCAGCGCGGCAATTCATTGTGGAATCATGCATGTGGTTGCGAAGCATGAGGCGGAATACAGTTTTGTCCGAGTGCTCTGTGCTGCGGCTGGACAGTTCGTGAGGAATCTACTGCTCGGATTGGGGATCGGAACGTTCTCAATACCACTGATGTTTGTTGTAACCGCCTGAGCGCTGCAACAGTATTGCCATATTGCTATTTGGGATGGGGAAAGGCTTGGCGTTTTAATTCAAGCCGTGTTTTCGATTTGAGTAATTTCCAGAAGTTGACGAATGGCACCGCTCGTCGTTCCCGATTCGTTTCACGGTACTGCCATTAGCGATCGAACTCTCGACAATTTGCTCTGGATCTGGCATGGTGCCGCACTCCAATTCTAAAATGATTAAGTGCCCCCCTATCGAGTTCGTGAAACTGGCTACTTCAATGTGGCAGAAGGCATTAAGTTTTCTGCTACTGGTGATTTTGTGCGTGTTGTGCGGTGCACCTGCACCTGCAGTCGCGCAGGTTAATGAAGTGCTGGATGAAGCAAAGCAGCAGGCAATCTGGGATGCGGAGCATGTGACGTTTGAGGTGGAGTGGCGTTTCGGGAAACCTTTTCTGGATGCACTCAAGGATCGCGACGTGGCCCTCTGTGCGAAGTGGTTTCACAAGAAATTTAAGGGGACGACGATTTCTCCGGGCACGCGGACGGTGACACGCAAAAAGGGTGAGGTGGTCGAGGGGACGCGGACGGTGGATGCGAAGAATACACCCACAAATGCAGCTGACGCGATTGAGATGATCAATGCCATTCTGGAATCGACAGAACCCGTGGCGACCGTTGAGCGCACTGGCTTACGCGTGCTGAATATTGAAAACAGTGGCGGACAACGCTGGTCGACGAAAGTTCTGTTAAGTGTTTCCGGCAAGGACAAAGCGGGTGAGTTGATCTCAGTAGACAGTAAGCACAAAATCGTGTTTGAGATCACCGACGATGCAGAATTTGTCACTGGCCCGTGCATTGCATCCTGGCACGTGGTCAGTGAGCGACGATTGACTTCTCCGCGAATGCTAATGGAGGAGGTGACCGCATCGAGTGGTCTTACGCAAGCGCCAGTGATGGACAACTGGCGCGTTCCGAAAGGAAAGATGCGTCGGCAATTTCCGTCGCAGTTCGCAGTCGAAGATTTTGATCGGGACGGCTATCTGGATATCGCGCTGGCGACCATCGACGGGCCAGCTGCCTTATTCCGCTCGGTCAATGGAAAGCGATTTGAAATTGCCAATATGAAGTGGCGGGTGAAGACGATGAGCACGCGACGGGAGCGGTCGCTGGTGACGTGGATCGATTTTAACAATGACGGATTTCCTGATTTGCTGATCGGTGACCGCGTCTATCGCAATGACGGCGGGAAACAGTTCGTGGAGGTCACGGCTGAGTCTGGATTGACATTTCCTCAAAGGCAAATGGGTGCCGCCGTGGGTGATTATGATGGAGACGGATGGCTGGATCTTTACATCCTGTATCAATTTTCGCCGGAGACCGGGCGTCAACATGCAGGGAATCTGCCATGGGTGGGGGATGAAGTTTCCGGTTCTCCCAACGCGCTGTGGAGAAATCTTGGCAATGGTCGATTTGAGAATGTCACGGAGAAATCTGGTGCTGGCGGAGGTCTGCACAATTCATTTTCTGCAGTGTGGTTGTTCGCAGATGATGACCTTCATCCCGATCTTTATGTGGCCAACGATTTCGGTAAGAACAATCTGCTGCGCAACCGTGGCGATGGCACGTTTGAGGATATCTCCGCGCAGTCAGGTGTTGCGGATTTTGCGACCAGCATGGGTGTTGCCGCAGGTGACATCGATAATGATGGTCGCACGGAAATGTATGTGGCGAACATGTATTCGAAAATGGGACGCCGCATCATCGCCCATGTGTCTGACTCCGACTATTCGCCAGGTATCTACGAGCAGATCAAAGGAGCCTGCGCGGGGAATCGATTATATAAGCGCGACGCAAAAGGCAGCTACACGGAATGGAGTGAACAATGGGGGATCAATGATATCGGCTGGGCGTACGCACCAGCAATGGCAGATCTCGACAATGACGGGCTATTAGATCTCTACGCCACCACTGGCTTTATGAGCTTTGAGCGGCACAAGCCGGACGGATGAACGTGCATGTGGAGGGCTGTCGTGTCACAGCCCATGAATAGAGAGAGTAAGTTGCCTGCATTGGGAGATATCGACAAAGAGGCTGGTGAATTCTGGGTCGAGAATCCGTTCATGATGCCAGTGTTAGGCGAAAACTTGAGTGCCTTTGAGCGCAATCGGACGTTCCTCAACATAGACGGTAGTTCGTTCATTGATGTCTCGTTTGCTTCTGCCGCGGACATCGATTCGGATTCGCGCAGTGTGGTGGCTGCGGATTTTGATCGCGATGGTGCTACAGATCTGCTGGTGGGATCAGTGGGTGGCGGGCCATTGAGGCTTTTTCTTAACCGCTATCCCACTGGAAATCAAGTGCGGGTGCAATTGGTAGGGACGAAGAATAATCGCCCGGGGATTGGAGCGCGATTGACTGCCAGCATTGGAGCCAGACAGGTAGTGCGTGATGTCTTTCCACCCAATGGATTCATGGGCCAGGGGCCGACAGATACAACCATCGGAATGGGCGATGCGAAGAGTATTCAGAGTCTAAATGTACGCTGGCCTAATGGCGAACTGCAGACGTTCAAAAATCTGCCAGCTGGCAAGACCGTCACCCTGACAGAGGGACAAAGCGACTACCATGTGCAATAATTTCTATCGTCTTCGAGCAGGTATCGACAAAGTGGTCGCTCTCTCGCTGGCGCTGATATCTTTCAGTTGTGACTCCAGCGGGCCATCGCCAGCAGCAGTCGCGAGCGTTCAGGATAAGGCGCAAGCATCTCATGAAAGAATGGTGCGAGCGCTTGCCAAGATCGCGATCGAAGACCAGCAACTGAACCCTTACTACAGTAATGTCCGGGTGCGGCAGTTAACGGCGGCAATTGCCAGCCTTCCACCTTCGGCGAATGTCATGCAGCGGGCGCCGTTGCTTGCCAGCCTTGGTCTGGCACAAATGGATCAGGGAGCACTGGAAGAGAGTGTCGCCAATCTGAGAAATGCCTACGACAGCTTTGCCGAAATTCCTGATCCTGGCAGAACGTTAGGAGAAATCGCCTTTGCACTGGGCGTGGCCAATCTCCGCCTGGCAGAGACCGAGAATTGTTGTGCCAATCACACGCCGCAAAGTTGCATTCTGCCCATTCAAGGTGATGCCATTCACAAGATCCGCCGTGGATCGGAGGCGGCCATCAAATACTTTACACAGGTGCTCGAGACCGAGGGAATGCCGGACAGGACGAGAAAGAAGAGCACCTGGCTATTGAATCTGGCTTACATGACGCTGGGGGATTATCCAGACAAAGTGCCGCCGCTCTATCGACTGCCCGAGAATGTTTTCCAATCGCAGGTTCGAGTGCCGCAGATGCCGAATGTTGCGGGTGAATTGGGGCTGGATACGGATAGCTTGTCCGGCGGCGTGGCTATCGAAGACTTCGATGGAGATACCGACCTCGACCTCGTCGTGTCTTCGTGGGATGCGTCAGTACCGATGCGGTATTTCGAGAATCGCGGAGCCGACGGTTTTGAAAATCGCTCTGTCCGCGCAGGGTTCAAAGGAATACTGGGCGGGTTAAACTTGATTCCTGCCGACTACGACAACGATGGCGACGTCGATATTTATGTGACGCGAGGTGCGTGGCTGTGGGAATTCGGCAAGCGTCCGAATTCACTGCTGCAGAATCAGGGCAATGGCACTTTCCTGGATGTCACCTACATGGTGGGAATGGGCGAGGAACACTACCCGTCCCAGACTGCTGCCTGGGCAGATTATGACAACGATGGCGACGTCGATTTGTTCGTAGGAAACGAGCATACCGAAGGTGACCTGGAATTGGATGGTGGCATTGAGGGTACGGACAAAATGGTCGCTCCCTGCCAGCTTTTTCGCAACAATGGTGACGGCACCTTTACCGATGTGGCTGAAGAGGCAGGAGTGACCAACTTGCGCTTTACCAAGGGAAGCAGTTGGGGAGACATCGATGGTGATCGCTTTCCTGATCTGATCGTTTCAAACCTGTCTGGTGAGAATCGACTCTATCATAACCAGAAAGATGGATCGTTTTTCGATATTTCAGCACAGGCAGGTGTTCAGGAACCCTACGCCAGTTTTCCTGTGTGGACATGGGATTTCGATAATGATGGTGTGCTGGATATCTTTATTTCATCATTCCGTGGCTCGACTGACAGCTACGTTATGTATGCGATGGGGCAGAAATTTCCCATGCCTTCCGGTCACTATCGCGGCAATGGTGACGGGACGTTTACCAATCTGGCGGAAGAGCAAAAACTTGATATGCCGATGTTGACGATGGGAGCCAACTACGGCGACATCAACAACGATGGATTCCTGGATTTCTATATCGGCACTGGCCAGCCTGATGTTGCAGTCCTTGTGCCAAATCAATTGTTCGTGAACCAGCACGGCGAGCGATTCCACGACGTGACGATGGCCAGCGGTGTCGGACATTTGCAGAAAGGGCACGCAATTGCATTCGCAGATCTCGATCAGGATGGTGATCAGGATATTTTTGAGCAAATGGGCGGGGCCAAGCGAGTCGACTCCTACCGCGATGCGCTGTATGCGAATCGTGGTGGCACGGCGAACCATTGGATCAAAGTGAAGCTGGTGGGGACGCAATCGAATCGATCTGCGATCGGCGCGCGTATCAAGGTGACCATCACTGAGAAGGGCGAGGCGCGCTCGATTTACCGTTGGGTCAATACCGGAGCCAGCTTTGGTGCGAATCCATTACGTCAACACATTGGCACCGGCACGGCAGAGATCATCGATAGCCTGGAAATCTACTGGCCTACTTCAGATACGACGCAGAAATTCAACAACATGAAAGTCGGGCAGTTGCTGGAGATCACCGAGGGGAAGGACGCGACAAGGGCCATTCCGCTCACACCATTTCCCTTCACACCGAATCTCTAACCAACGAATCAGCAGTTGTCGAAGAGACCGCCAGTTCGAGCCAGTGGACAACGCCTTTCATTGTGGAAGAAGGTGTTGTTCTCTGCAGTAACAACGATTGTCTTCTTTGTTGGGCTGGAGCTCATGCTTTCACTTTTTGGCGTTCGACCACTGCTCTATGACGATGATCCACACGTAGGATTTGCGTCCAATGTTCCGCTTTTCGTGGATGGGAAGGCCGGCAAATTTGTCACGGCTCCCAACAAAATCCGCTGGTTCAATCCGCAGCAGTTTCCGCAAGAGAAAGCAGCCAAAGTGAGGCGCGTTTTCTGCGTCGGCGGATCAACCACATATGGTCGCCCCTATTCCGATGCTACTTCCTTCTGCGGCTGGCTCAGAGAGTATCTGCCTGCTGCGGATCCTGCGCAACGATGGGAAGTCATCAACGCGGGTGGAATCAGCTACGCCAGCTACCGCGTGGCGAAGGTGATGGAGGAATTGATCGACTATCAGCCGGATCTGTTTGTCGTTTATTCCGGCCACAATGAATTTCTGGAGGAACGCACGTATCAGGGCGTCATTCAAATGCCAGAAGCTGTGCGCGGGCTGCAGGCAGCACTGGGACACACGCGCACCTATAGTATGATGGCTGGACTGCTGCGCAAGAAGCCGGACAGCAAAAAAGGTGGAAAATCGGCGCAGACGCCCGTTCTTTCAGAGGAGGTGAATACGATCCTGGATCAAAGTGCCGGGCTGGAGCGTTACGCACGTGATGCGCAATTGGCCAGTAAAGTAATTGAGCATTATCGGTTTAACCTCGCCCGGATAGTGGACATCGCGCAGTCGGTGGGAGCTCAGGTTATATTCGTGACGCCTGCCGGGAATTTGGGGGACTCATCACCATTCAAAAGTCAACACACCGATGGTCTAACAAAGGCACAACTAGCGCAATGGAAGATTGATCATGATCGCGCGGGTGAAGCCTATGCGGGGCAGCGCTACGCGGAGGCCCTCGACGCAATTGACCGAGCGCTGGCGATCGATCCCGACTTTGCGCACAGCCGTTACCTGCGGGCACAAGTGCTGGAGAAGATGGGTGAAATTGACGCTGCCAGGGCTGCCTATACAGAGGCTCTCGTAGCGGACGTTTGCCCGCTGCGAATTTTGCCTGTGATGCGCAATGCCCTGACTCAAGTGGCAAAATCACGCAACGTGCCCGTGTTCGACTACCACGCGTTTTTGACTGCTCGCTCTGAACATGGAATACCTGGGGATGATTGGTTTCTAGACCATGTGCATCCCACCGTCGAAGGCCATCGCTTGCTGGCGCTTGGGATTGTCTCGCTGATGGCAAAGGAGGGCGTGTTGATCGATAAAAGCAGGCTGAGTGATGATTCGATTGCGCAGATCAAGCAACGAGTGCTGGCCGGGATTGACGAAGAAGCGCATGGAGTTGCGCTGCGCAATCTTGGCAATGTTCTGAATTGGGCAGGTAAAAAACAGGAGGCTTATACCGCCGTCTTGAAAGCGCTGGAGCTGGCTCCCGGTGATGCCTATGCCCACTACCTCGCGGGCGATCTTGCCGGCCATCTCGGCAAGCCAGCGGAAGCAGAGGAACGATTTCGCGAGTTGACGCGATTTGATCTTGATCCTGAGGATGCTCCCTACTATCCAGATGCCCACTATCAGTTAGCACAAATCATTGTGGGGAAATTACCATTGGTGGAAAATGGGGCGGAAGGTGTGAAGTTGCTGACCAGGGCGCTTCAGCTTCAGACGGATCATAAAGGAGCAAAAGCGGCACTGCCATTGCTGCTGAAATCTTACGGCAAGCAACTCCTGCAATCGGGGAACAACAAGGAAGCCGCAGCCATGTTTCGTCAGTTGGAGAAATCGTTTCCGGCAGATAGAATGGCGGCCAATTTGCTGGGGGCAACACTGATTCAAGATCAGCGATACCCGGAGGCGATCGAAGTCCTTACACGAGCTGCGGCAAAGGATCCAGGTAACCCGAGTATTCGCAATAATCTCGGAACAGCTTACGCGAGGAACGATCAACCCAATGAAGCTGCCGAGCAATTCGCATTGGCAACAAAGTATAAGCCGGATCACATTGGGGCTCACTTGAATCTGGCGAGAGTGTTAGAGTCGCTCGGCGAGCGCGATCAAGCAGCGCAACGATATAGTATCGTATTGAAGCTGCAACCTGGCAATACTGAAGCGCGCGAGGGAAAAAAGCGGAATGCCGGACAGACGGAATAGAAATATGCTGAATGGAAGGATCGAGTTGCCGGTATGGACGCTGTTCCATCCTATCCGTCCTGATTGAGAAATCGCAGGACAGTCCGACACGCTTACACGGCAGCACAAGAATTTCCACACGGTCGTCGATTGGGGTGTTGAAAAACGGGCGAAAATGCCACGATCGGTTCCTGCGGAAATCAGGGCAGGACAGTGATCCTCAGCTGCGGAACGGGCCGAATGCAGCAGCCCAAAGCATTCCAGATAGCCTGAAGCACTCTGGAAATCTAGCGATCACTCAGCCGGACGTTTTGGAAAAACGTCCCTGCCCGGTGACGCGCCGCAGCGCGGCGCGAGGGCAGGGATGGCTCTCCGAGCCGTCCGGCTGGGAACGCGTCCACGTCACGATCGATTGTCGCCATCCACACAACGCGCCCAGTCGCTGAACGTGAACGTCCTGATTTTCTTAGGCGCTGCACCAATCACTGCGTTTGTGCGCCTTCTTCTGGATATCTGTGGGAATACCTTCGGATGTTTTCAACACCCCACTACACAAAGAAAAAAGAGAGGCAGGTTTCCCTGCCTCTCTTTGATTGATTTACGGCCTCACGGGGAGGCTATTCAAGAATGCTTACTGCTCCACTCGCACGCGAATGTAGAGCTCAGCGACATCATTGTTATTAGTCAGATTAATCGTGAATGATGTCTCTTCACCTCCGCTATCCACTCCATCTGCCGCCTCTTCCCAATCGTCGACACTCACGGGAATCGTCGTCGAAGTATCGACTGCGTAGAACTGGTTGTCTCTTGAAGCCCAGGTGACACGGACGCGCTTTGGAGTCTCCCCTTCAGCTTCGAGAATCTCGATGTTCGTGATACGGAATCCCAGAGGTGATCCTCCGCCAAGGAAAACTTCATCCACCGTAGCTCCCTCTCCGTCGTTCCAGAGTTGCATGTGTTCGTCTTCGGTGAGCGCACGATTGAAGAAGGCAACATCATCAATCAACCCATTCCAGGTGCGATTGCGTGCGCCCGGGTTTTCTCCAATCATCATGGGCAACCCTCCGTTCACCAGGGCCAGGCCAGAATTCTCTCCCTCCAGTTGCCCATCAACCCACAACTGAGCCAAGTCTAGTTCTGGATTGCTGACTAGAATCAAAAAGTGCCACTCGTCATCTTCGGGCTCAACAAGTGCACTGTTGGGAACGTCACCATTGCCGCCGTTGCCAGTGATGGTGGTCTCGCCACCCCGGCGGTGAACACGCCAGTTGTTGCCTTCTCCTTTAGCCACCAGACACTGCCAGGTTTTGTCCCAAACTCCGACTTTAAACCAGGCACTGACTGAGAATCCGCTTGGATTTGGCTCACCATTTTCGACATCGTAACCACTGTAGAGGTCTGCAAGATCGGGATTGATTTCAACAAACTCACTTATTCCATCCAAAGACAACGCGGAACCAAGTTTTCCTTCCACAAAGTCAGGAATATCGTCATCTCCATCGACCAACGTGCCATCCCCCCCGTTGCCACTGGCATCTAAGAGATCAGCATCCAGCGGCCAGTAACCTGAAACGATGTTGGTTGGATCTGGCGGCGGCGGGTCACTTGCGTCGAGGGGATTTGTTCCATCCTCCACTTCCTTTCCATCCTTTCTTCTATCGCCATCTGTGTCAGCAAGAAGCGGATTCGTGCCAGTATCTGCAGGCCCGACGAATATCCCAGTGTTGGTCTCTACTCCGTCTAATAGTCCGTCCTTGTCGGTATCCGGCTTCGTCGGGCTGGTGCCTGTATCGGTAGCATCAACAAATGTTCCAGAGTTGCTCTCAATCGGATCATCAAGTCCATCTTCATCCGTATCCTTTTTATCAGGAGCCGTTCGCAGATTGTACTCAGCTAGATTAGTCAACGTATCTTCATCCTGATCGAGAGCCGCATCAGCAGCATTTTCCGGATCAAGGAAATCGAACTTGTCCTCGTAATCGTCTGGCATACCATCTCCATCAGTGTCCTGAAGAGTCCCACCGATCGGGCTTTCACCAGCGGCCAGGAGGCCTATCTGATCTTCTGAAAGGACTTCATTCCAAATGGCGAGTTCATCGAGAGCACCAATGTAATTCTCCGTTCCACCATTGCGGCCGCCAATGATCAGTGTTCCACCCTGGTCCGGTGGATTCTGGCCAAACGGACCACCGTCCAACTCACCATTCAGGTAGATATTTGCCTCGCCCAGATCTCCATCGTAGGTCCAGACTGCCTGAACCCATTCGTCCTCAGTCAAGATTGTGTCAGCATTAAAATCCGATCCCCAGTGCGCTGTATGCAAGGTGCCTGAAGCACGCAGGCCATTGTGAATTCCTTGCGTGGATTGGCCCCAGATAAAGTGATCGCCTCCGATTGACTCGATATCCGGCTTTAACCAACATGAAAGGGTGTAGCTGCCTAGACGATCATCCCCATCTGCATGCACTAACTCGCCCCAATCAAAATCAAAGGCGTCTAAAAACCCTCCTGAAAATTGACCACCTGCTCCCGGGCTGACTGTACCAGGCGCACCTTCAGAGATCTCCACATCACCATTGATCTCACCGTCGTAACCATTGCCCGAGGCATCAGGAACGGTGGTATCGTCCGCAGCTTCGAAATCGTAGAAGGCGAGCGGCTCAGGAATCTGAGCCTGAGCCGTCAATGCTGAACTGGCGAGGAGCGCCAGACCGAGCATTCCGGGTGTTCGAAATAGTCGTTTATTCTTTATCATAAGGGTTTTAACAGGGTTTGTGAGCGACAGAATCCAACGTTGAATCCTGATTCAGGGGTTCAAAGGGGGGTTAGAGACGAGGCCATCGTCACACGAATGGCCGAGTATGTTTCTAAAGAAACTCTAAAAAATGGAAAGGAAAAAGAACTCCATTCTTCGCTATTTTAGCATTATTCCCTTACTCAATTCATGAAGCGATCATCCTCCCAGGGATTTACACTACAATATGGCTTCGCCGAATTGTACAGCTGCACCCAGCGCACTCCAAAGCGCAGTTTGTGATCGTGGGTGGCGTAGCGCGTTTATGCACGACGGCTATGCGAAGATCTGATTTGGAGCGCTTCGGCCTGACGAAGCTTTTTGAGAAGGGAACGCGTCTCGTGGTAAAAAAGCGCTGTCAAGACCAGCGCACTCCAAAGCGCTCCAAAGCGCAGTTTGTGAATCGCACGTGGCGTAGCGCTGTGCACGACGGCTATGCGAAGACAGGATTTGGAGCGCTTCGGCCTGACGAAGCTTTTTGAGAAGGGAAC
>JBNMNB010000020.1:0-48902 GCA_051270635.1 Verrucomicrobiales bacterium
CTTGGGGCATTCAATTCAGCAGCAACATCAGTCCTGCGGCATTTTTTATCAATACATTGATTTCACCGAGAGCTGGATCTGTGGCTCCCGGGCTTTCGCATGCAGATTTTGCTCTGACCGTCCTACGCACGGTTGAAGATCCGCTGCTCTTTCTCGACCGCAATCGTCTCGGCAGCTTGATCGCATCGGTTGCAGATAACCAGTATTTCGCTCCGGCAGAAGACGCGGTAAACGTGGCGCTCGACATCCTGCAGGCAGAGCTGGCAGAAGAGAACATCGCTCTAGCAATGGCGGGGTACCACAGGTTCTTTCAGCGGACCGCTAGTGATGCCGATGAACTCGCCGACCTCATCGATGCACTTCGAAAAGAAGCAACGCTGGCGACCGATCCAAAACGCGCGGCCATTGCCCGGGAAATGTTGATGGTCGGTCAGACGCGTCTTGATCAAATGACGAATGCCACTGCCAATGCCACTGCCAATGCCGTGGCGCAATCCGATTACTTTCGCGAACGCATTACGTCGCCAGACTGGTCGCCCGCTGCGCGCATGCTGCTGGCTGAAACCATTCTCTACGAATCTGGCGATGCTCTGTCACTTCCTGTTCACGTCGCTGGGTGGAAGGCGATGATTGCCTCAATGGAATCGGGAGCCGTTCTTCCTGAACAGGCCATCGCTTTGCTAAATCACGCAAATCTCCATGCAGCAGAGTCTGACTTTGGAAAATCATTCAGTAGTTTAGCCACTGCCTGGGCGGAACGCATTCACCTGGAATACGCAAACGCGAATCCTGCGGTCAAACCCGAAGCGGAGTTCGCGACGTTGCTCAACAAGCTGATCAGTCTGTGTGTCGCTGCTGGCAACGCGGACGAATTAGCATTGCTTGCAGCGGTGCCTGTAATGAATGCAGATGTCCACTGGTTGCTGACAGTGTTAGAGCATGGCGAACCGAAGTCGGCGGCCGACTATTTTATTAAATTTGCTCCAGAATTTGATTTGCGAGTGAACAATTCGGATCTCTCTCAATCGGTTTTCAGAGAGGATCTCTTCACAACACGATTGCCGCAGGTGCTCGCTGCCATTGACAGTGAAATGCGTCAGTGGCTGCTGCGTGTAACCCTTGCCGCACTGCCTGATGAAGCTCTGACCAGCACAGCCTCCGTGCAGGGGTTTCGCAGTCGCGAAAATCGACTGGAGAAGCTTGCGGAGCAACATAGCAACTTCGACTTTGATCAATCCCCCGAGCTGGAAATGGCGGCGCTGCGTTGGTTCACCGAGGAATACGACGTCACGCTCGATCTCGTGCAGGCTTTCGCAAAAGTAGGCGCATCCATTGCACCTCAGGAATTCATCAGCGCAACAATGAATCCCTCGCTCGATGGCAAGCGTCGAATCGTATCGGCCTGGCTGCGCCATTCTCTCAGCGAAGGCCCCACGGCAAACGCAGAATACCTTGATGGCATGGACGGCATGAGTGTTGCCAGGCAAGTCCCCGAAGTCATTAGCATGGTCGGCGCGCTGACATCCGGGCTGCTCCAGGCGTTTCTTGATGACGCCTCTGCATGGTCAGATGAAACAAGGCGCAGCAACTTGCCATTGTTTAGTAAGGTGTTGGCACGCGCAGAAATGCAAAATTTTCGGGCGGATTTTCTCGGTCGCTTTGCCGCAGCGGGATTGATCTACCATTCTGTCGATGGCGAGGCGGAGGCAATGAATACGTTCTGGGATGAGATGGCGATTACTCAGCGAAACATTATCCTGCGCGGGGAAGATGGCTTTTTTGATTACTTCGGTTACATGATGCGGAAAGCCATGGAAGGTAGAAAATTGGACGCGCTTGAAATGGAAGCAGCCACTCGCGGAATTCACGACGGCTCGCTTTACCTCGCCATGTGTGGAGAAACGAACTCGGGCCCCAGGGAGTTTTTTAAAGATGCGATTGCAGCACGTATTATCACCGAAGATCTACTATGCGAGATCGGCCCAGCGATGATTCTTTCGAATCCGCGCAACGGTTACGCCGCCGAAGAACTGGCAGGCGTCCAGGAAAAGGTGGGGCAAATTGATGCTGCACTCGCTAGTTGGGACGTCGCAATTCAGTTAGCGCCACTTGCCAGGAACCGACAATACACAAAGGCATTCCTGGCAAAGGCGGGGCTGCTGGAGCGCTCAGGGCGTTTCCAGGAGGCCCTATCCTCGCTGAAGGAATTGGACTACGATCGCCTGGACAAAAGCGAAGACGCGACCTTTCAGAACTCGCTGAAGGAACTGCGCATCCTGACATTGTCCGAAGATCGCAACGCATCTGAAATGCTGCGCTTTGCCGAGCAGGGATTACAATTTCAACCGGACGCGATTCAGGGCCGCCTCAGCGCAGCTGCGGTCTTTCGGGCACTGCGTTTGAAAGCCACTGCTGCGGGCAATGACGAACAAGCGTGGGCATTCGGTTTTCTTGCAGCGCACACCTTGCTCCAGCTGGAACGAGACGAGAAAGATGTCACCAGTGGCCGCATTGATAGTGCTCTCAGTGAATTCAACTCCATGCATGTCGGACTCGGCAAGTTGGGCGGAATTGTCATGTTGATTCCAAGGGGACACCAATGGAAATTTACTAATATTCCTCAATCACCTGATTGGATCGAAACGACATTCGATGATAAAGGCTGGCCCACTGGTCGCGCACCCCTGGGTTACGGAAGCAGTGATCTTCGCTCCGTAATCGACTTCGGCGGCAATCGTAGACGGAAACCTGTTGCCACGTTTTTTCGCACCACCTTTACATTGCAGGAGAACGAAACCGTAAGGCGCATTGCGTTCAATCTACGCCGCGATGATGCTGCCATTGTTTACCTCAACGGAGAAGAGGTGCGCCGCGACAATTTGCCAGACGGAACGGTCGCCACAGACACCAAGGCTACCGAGAAAACATCAGGCTCCGACGAGACGCGCTATTTCCCTGGTCCGTTTTCGCCCAGGCGATTGCGGCCAGGAGTAAACACCCTGGCCATCGCGGTGCATCAATACGACCGTGCTAGCTCCGACCTTGTGTTCGACGCAGAACTCATCATCAATGATCTCGGAAATGACACTGCACTCAACGCCGTCATCGCTGACGATCTGCGCGCTGCACTCAGCGACCTCTGGCGCGAAGTCCCCGCATCCATCCGCCAACGAATCAGCAGGGATAGTTCTCGATGAGGTTCTAATCAAACGTGTTCGCGGCACTAGTTCCCCTTGTTTCTTACCGGCCAAGGTTGCACGCCACACCGTTGTGCCCACTCATTGTAGAGGCTCTTTAATTCCGAGACGGTCTCTGGATGGTTCGAGACCTGATCGCGCTGCTCCGTCCGGTCTGAATCGAGATCGTAGAGTTCCCATTCCCCCTTGTGACTGGCAACAAGCTTCCATTTACCTCTTCGAACGGCTCGGTTTCCTTCGTGCTCCCAGAAAATTGTGCGCTCCGCTGATGTGTCCATTTTTCCCTTCATGGCTGCTACAAAAGATCTTCCTTGCAGTGGTGTCATCTCTTCGGACTCATAGCTGGCTACCCCCAGCTCAAGGCATGTGGGCATGAGATCGATCACGTGCCCAACCGAATGCTCCAGACCTCCCTTTGTCCGAGACATTCCTTGCGGCCACGAGACGATCAATGGAGTCGCGATCCCTCCCTCATGCACCTTCATTTTATGCTTCCGATAGGGCGTGTTGCACGCATTGGCCCAGCTCAATCCGGCGCTCACATAAGAATCACGAGTGCCCAGCTTCGCACCTACGTCACCACGATCAGGGTTGTTGAACCCCTTCTGGCCACCTTCCGCACTGCATCCATTGTCGGATAAAAACATCACCACGGTATTCTGTCGTTTCTCAGATTTCTCAAGTGCGGCAAGAATACTGGCCACTCCCTGATCAAGCGCATCAACCTGAGCCGCATACGCTTCCATGCGATTCGACATCATTGACTTCTTCGTTTCGTCCTCCCACGGAATCGACTGAGGATTGCGTTCAGACAACGGCCACGCATGGCGCACAATTCCCATCTCCGTCATTCTCTTGTAGCGCGCCGCACGCACCACGTCCCAACCGAGATCATAGCGTCCGTCATACTTTTCAATGTCACTTTGCCTTGCTTGAAGTGGCCAGTGCGGTGCCGTGTAGGCGACGTAAAGAAAGAACGGCTTCTCACTGCCTTTTTCTTCTTCGATGAACTGCACCGCATGTTCTGTGAATCCTTCTGTAGCAAACCAGTCCTCAGGAATCGGAATTTCGCGATCGCCGAGAACAAGTTGGCGTCCAGGAAGGTTTCGATAGTAGTGGCCGCCACCTTGAGGGATGCCATAGAATTTATCGAACCCTCGTTTAAGTGGCCAGTTCTCTGGTGCGGAGCCAACATGCCACTTTCCCGATAGCATCGTGGTGTAGCCTGCCGGTTTTAGCGCCTCGGCGATCGTAAGGCATCGGTTGTTCAGGTATCCTTGATAGGCTGGCAGCCCGTTGTTGCCAGTCATGTGGCCGATGCCTGCTTGATGAGAATACAGCCCAGTCAACAATGACGCTCGGGTGGGACAGCAGCGCCCAGTATTGTAAAAATGGGTAAAGCGAACTCCCTCCGCCGCCAGCTTGTCGAGGTTCGGCGTCTCAATCTCACCCCCATAGCAGGCGGCATCTGAGTAGCCCATGTCATCTGCCATGATGATGACAATGTTAGGCCGCTCCCGGGCATCCAGGTGCGCGCTAATCGACGCAACAAAAACGCATAGTGACAGCCGCCAGCAAATAGAAAATCGGAACATTGCGCAGTATCGCGACTTCTCGATAGCAGAAAAAGTCTTTTTTTCAGCTGAATGGTGCCTATCTATATATGAGTCAGGATCACGCCGAGCACAAATCCCACAACTCATTATGAATAAATCCCCTATCATCGGACTTTTACTATTGAGCGCAGTTCCCGCTGCCCTTGCGATCTGGTCAGCTACTGGCCTATGAATGAGACGGAAGGCGAAGAGGCTGTGGATATTGTGAATGCTAATAACGGTGTCTGGCAGAGTCCTGATTTCGATTTGGAATGGATCGAAGGGAGGATCGACGGCGCCGCGAAACTGACCGACAGCGGCGGCGCTGACAGTTTCTTTTTGATCGAAACGATTGATCAGCTGATTGACTCAGATGGATTGACGATTGCCCTTTGGGTCGATCCTGAAGAGCAGAGTTCCAGTGGCTACAACGGCATTTTCATGACGCGGACGATTAATGATGCTGAGAATAACAGCTGGGGCGTGGCCATGGAAGGCGACCACCTCGATACTCGTGTGAATGGCCCCGGTATCGACTCAGCAGGCGGAACGTTGACTGCAGATGAAGGCTGGATTCATGTGGCACTTGTGTGGGATGGAGCTGAAGGAACACATACGCAGTATATCAACGGTCAGGAAACGAATAAAGCTGAAGACGCGTTTTTCGGCGAAATCCTCGGAACCAGTGGGCCTTGGTACATTGGCTACGATGACTGTTGTGGTGGTAGTCGCGATTTCGATGGTTCAATTGATGATATTGGTTTTTGGAATGAAGCGCTCCCAGCAGAGGAGATACTGTTGCTTGCTGGCGGTGTGTCGCCACCCGATTTGGGTGCGGCAGACATTGATGGGGACGGGCTGTCGAACGACTACGAAGACATGTTCGACTCGGAAGAATCGATCGACCCTGAGGAAGGCTAGTACCATTTGGTTCTCGTCTGGGATGGCGTCGAATTGACACACACTCAATACCTGAACGGAGAAGAGTCGGCAGCTGGCGCAGGCGTTGAAGGCCGCATCTCAGAGACCAACGGACCGTGGTACATTGGTTATGATGATTGCTGTGGAAATTCACGCGACTTTGATGGCATCATCGATGACATCGGTATCTGGGACAAAGCACTGACTGCTGAAGAAGTAGCCAAGATCTATAGCTATGGCCTGGAAGGAATCGGACTAGAAGGTGGTGCCGGATTTGTCCTGAAATTCACCGATGTCGCAACGACTCCAGAAGGCAGCGTTTCCGTGAGCTGGACGTCACGACCTGATCAGGTCTACTCGATCCGCTATACTGCCGATCTCTCTCAACCGATAGACGCTTGGATTGAATTGGACGACGGCATTGAGAGTGAGGGTGCCACAACCAGCTTTACGACACCTCCCTTCGCCGATTCCCCGAAAGTGATCTATTTAGTCGTTTCTGAAGTTCAGTAGAACCCATCGTGCACTGAAGGTTACGTGTTGAGTGACTAGGTGTTCATCTCGGTCACTTTCAGGAACAACTTTACGATAAAGCAGCAATCTCTGCGCCATGAACCTGACCTCATAGAGAGCCGTCACGTGATTGAACCCCGTCTGGATCTCGTCCATTGATTGCGGCTCGACCGACATCAACATCACGGCGATTCGTGCCTGTCGGATAGGATCGGTCGACACACGAGTGCGCAGGTTCTTGAACACCGGGTGCGGCCTTCCTTGAACCTTGTTTTTGTTTCATCACTAGCCATCTATCGAATACGCCGTTACCGGAGGTTTTATAAGCTTCTTGCGAACCGGTGACCAATTTACCCACTTCCCGCAGCTGAACTCGCCAGAGTTCCGCCGGATAGGATCGTCAGTTCTGGCATAGTGGCGGACTCGGGCTCCGTACACCGGCAGGATGCCGGTGTCACAACGAAGAATGATTGTGAGACTGGCTTCCAGCCAGTTCTTCCTTGCGTCGGACTCGGGCTCCGCGCACCGGCAAGGATGCCGGTGTCACAACGAATGAATTACCAGGATCGATCATGATTGCTCCGGATCCTTCTCCGTAGTCTCATTTTGCTTCAGCGTGTAGGTGCCCCTCCCGAAGCCCCGCTTTGCATGGATTCTCCGCGATGTACCTTCGATACCAGTCCAGATGCCTTCTACTGCGCACGATATGATCAAATCGTTCGTCCATCCACAGTTTTCCTGATCTGCCGACGAGAGCATTGACTTTATTGCTGGAAAACGATTTCCAGGAATGTAGGATTGCTCCAAGCGTGTGCGGTGAATGTGGTCTGAACAGGACGTGAACGTGATTCGGCATGATCACGTAATCGCCGAGGTCGTAACGATCGGAATTAAAGTGATTCAAGGCATCGGTAACGATTTCACGAACGCGTGGGTTCTTCAGGTGACACTCTCCATAGCCCGCATCCGACCAACGCTCAATGCGCTCGACGAACAACGTTTGGTAGTCTTTTTTCTCTGTTTATCTGTCAGCGGTTCCCGGTGCGCGTGCAGCCACGCGTCGCGTTCGGATTTCCATTGATCAAGCTTGGATTGCGGAATTGAATCAGCGAGCCGGAACGTGACGTAATGCGTGCAACCGGACTGTTCCCAGTGCGGCAAGTTACGCCGCGACCGAGTGACCTTGAGATCGGGATCGAATGGGATAAAGTCCATGCGGGATTGTTCAGATGTTACTGAACGGCGGGAGCGAGATCCAGAACTTCACGCGAACGCTCTGGCACTGCAATGGACATTGTGACAATGGCTTCCAGCCAGTTCTTTTTTGACACTACGAACTGCTGCGAGCGCTCTCATAAGAAAAGATCCCATCTACCGGAGCGATACCTTGCCGCTGCGAATCCCGGTGGTGCTGGAGGGGTTTTCAGGAAGCAGCGGCAGAATACTGCGTGGACTTGAAATCCGGAGAATTCGTCTACGAGAAACCGCTCTCCCCGAAACTGGGTCAAATCTATGCCTCACCAGTGCTCGCTGGGGACAAAATTGTTTACCTTGGGCGTGGCGGCCAAGCGGTGATTGTCAAAGCTGGCCCGAAGTTTGAAATCGCAGGCAGCGCGAAGCTGGAGGATGGGCGTGGCGTTTTCAACGGATTGAGCTTGTCACAAACGAGCTCCTAAATTTCCCGTAACCCGTTGGAGTTGTTCCGTGGCGCTCTCATGCGTTTCTCCACAAATTCGGAGACAAAACGGTTTTTTCTCGAACTCCCGAACTAGATCTGTCAATATTGGCGGTCGCTCTGATTGAGTCGGCTCTGCCAAATCAGAGTGCTTCACGAAAACCCCAAATAAATAAGCGCTCCTATGATTAAACCCAAAACTCTCTTGAGTTTCACCTTGGTGGTGGGTGGTTTGTTGTTCCAACAGACGACGTCCCACTCCCAAAGCGATGTAACACAACCCGGCGATCCCCTGATCGCGAGCTCCGAAAACAGCCCCGGGTCTGAAGCCGGGCCCAACGCGATCGACAATCAACCGACCAAGTACCTGAACTTTGACACCGTTGGCGACCCCGATGCGGCCATCCCATCGGGATTCGTCGTCACACCTAGTGTTGGAAAAACGGTGCTTTTGGGGATCACGCTACAGTCGGCCAATGACGCAATCGAGCGCGACCCCTTACGGTTCCTGCTGGAAGGATCCAATGATGAAGCCCCCACTTGGGAGGACGGCAACTGGACCGTCATCTACGAAAATGACGAAGTAACACCCTGGGACGAGGTCTTCCCTGATGATAACCGGTTCCAGACACAAACCTTCATTTTCGGCAACCAGGCGCCCTATGCTCATTACCGATGGACGGTTCTTCAAGTTCAGGGAACGGGAGCCAACAGCATGCAGATTGCCGAAGTCGAATTGCTCGGCAAGTCGGCGCCTGTGGACGTGACTCAACCTGGAGATCCATTGATCGCCAGCTCCGAAAACAGTCCCGGGTCTGAAACCGGGCCGAACGCGATCGACAATCAACCGACCAAGTACCTGAATTTTGACACTGTTGGCGACCCCGATGCGGCCATTCCATCAGGGTTTGTGGTTTCTCCCTCAGTGGGCGCGACCAACATCATTGGCCTCAGTTTACAATCGGCGAACGACGCCATCGAGCGCGATCCGCTATGGATCCGACTCGAGGGATCGAACGATGACGCTCCAACATGGGAGGATGGCAATTGGGAAGTCATCTACGAGAATGACGAAATTACCCCATGGGACGAAGTTTTCCCTGACGGCGACCGTTTTCAAACTCAGGAATTCTACTTTTTCGGTAACAGTAATTCCTACTTGCATTACCGCTGGACGACACTTCAAGTTCAAGGCACGGGCGCGAACAGCATGCAAATCGCCGAAGTCGAATTGCTGGCGTTCAGCCCACAGGCGGATTGTACCAAGGCGATGTTCCTGACGAAGCCCGTCGCCACTCCGGCGCTGAACGGAGAAACCGCTGAGTTCTTCACCAAAGTCAACGGACCATGGCCGGTGCAATGGCACAAGAACGGCGAACCCATCGGCGGGGCCGTTCAGACCGTTTACACGACAGGACCGATCAACTCGGCAAACGCCGGGGATACCTATTCCGTGGAAATCGTGGGCTGTGAAACCAGTGAACCAGTGAACGCGGTACTGTTTGACCCCGGAACTCAGCCGGTTAGTATCGGTGTCAACTTTCTCGGTGGTGGTGCCAATGGCGCTCCAACCGAGGTCGATCCCACTGATATCGGTGGAGGGCAACTCCAACCTTACTGGAACAACGCCGAGGGCGCGGCCTTACTTGAAGAAAACTTGAAGAACAGCCTGGATGAAACGACCGAGGTTTCGGTTGAATGGATGGCCGGCGGCACGTGGGGAGCAGGAACCGGAGCGAATGACACCAACGCCAAGCTACTGAACGGTTTGATCGAAGGTGGAGCCGACGATTTCACTCCCACGACGATCGTCTTCTCCGGTGTTCCAGACGCAATTTATTCGGTGCTGATAATGGGGGTCGCGAGGCCCCTGGAGTTCCCGACTGTCGATTTCGAACAGGTTGAATCCGAGCAACGCATCTACATGACGCAATTGAACGCGGACCAGCACAATCCCAATCCGCGATTGGTCCAGGTCACGAGCACCGATCCAGATGCCAGAGGCGAAGGAAACTTCGTTCGCTTCGATGACGTTACGCCGGTTGATGGCAATGTTACGATCAACTTCTGGAATGGAATCGACGGCGGGGGCGCCTCAACGATTGGCGCGATTCAGTTGGTAGAGGCGGCCAGTGATCCTCTTCGCTTCACTGATGTTGAGTTCGATCCCGCAACTCGAAACGTCACGGTGAAGTGGAATTCGAAAGAGGGCCGCACCTACACCATGACACGCTCAAGCGGCCTGGAGCCAGATAGTTTTGAGGAACTCACAGATGGCATCAATTCAGATGGGGATAGCACCACTTACGTCGATGAAGGGGTTCCGGCCGGTCCCCAATACTTCTACCAAGCAATACAGGAAAGATAATTCGCTCATGTTGAGTCGGGAGTCCCGTCCGGGGCTCCCGACTTACCTAAGCCTAAGGTGCTGGCATCCGGATTTCTCCGCCATTTGGAAAGAAAAATAAGTGACTGGCACTAGAAAAAAAATAAGTGACTGGCACTTGTTGAAGAAGAAAACTGTGTTACTGTAATTTTCATGAGAATGCGTCCTCTCGGAAATTCCCCTATATCGAGCTTCTACCATGTGATTTCGCGTGTGGTGGACCGGCGGTTTGTGCTGGGGGACGAGGAGCGGGAGTTTTTTCGGAAATTGCTGTTCCGGCAGGCGGCGTTTGCGGGGGTGGAGGTGGTGGCCTGGTGCTTTATGAGCAATCACTTCCATCTGCTGATTGAGGTTCCGAACAAAGAGGCGGCTTTGGAAGGGTGGTCGGATGAGGATTACTTTAAGCGTTTGGAAATGCTGAATTCGGAGGTGTATACGCGACAGGTGCTGGGGCAGATCCGGATGTGGCAGGGGAATGGTAATGCGAAGGCAGTGCATGAAGCGGCGATGGCGGTGAAGGAACGTCTGTTTGATCTGTCAACATTCGTGAAGGAGCTGAAGTTCAAGTTTTCGGTGTGGTTCAACAAGCAGAATGGGCGCAAGGGAACACTGTGGGAGGAGCGGTTCCGCAGTGTGCTGCTGGAGGATGGCGAAGCGGTGCGATTTTGCGCGGCATATATCGATCTGAATCCGGTGCGGGCCGGGTTGTGTGAGAATCCGGAGGATTACCGCTGGTGCAGCTATGGGGCGGCAATGGGCGGCGATGTTGTATCCCGTCGGGGGATTGCGCGAGCCTGGGGCAGGCAGAAGTGGACGCGCGCGGTCGCTCGCGAATACCGGATGCTGTTGTTTGGGCGGGGTGAGGAAGTGCCAGGCGGGGAAACGGCGTGGGGTGCCTGCGGTGGAATGGCGAAAGCGAAAGGCGGATTCAGTCGCGAGCGGATCGAAGAGGAATTGAAGAATGGCGGGAGCGTGCCAGTGTGGCAGGTGCTGCGCTGTCGCGTGCGCTATTTCAGTGATGGAGCGGTGTTAGGGAGCAAGGGATTCGTGGATGGATTTTTCGAACGTGAACGATCGCGCTTCGGGCCGAATCGTGAATCGGGCGCGCGCCGAATTCGGGGCGATGCGCTGGGCGCGGTGATGAGCCTGCGCAAGCTCGGTTGAACTGGCGGCAAGTCTCTTGTCTTGCGCCAACGACTCGTCAGAAGAAATTAACATTCTTGTTGATGCCGTCTGGGAAGTGCAAGAAATCGTCAACAGAATGTTGACGCTACGCTTTTACGTTTGTCTTGCGTATGCCAGCGTGCCATTCTGGTTAAACGAGTTTAAACTCTTACACTTTCTTGAGGACGATGGTTGCATTGGCCCCCCCGAAGCCAAACGAATTCGTCAGGCAGCAGTCGAATGTTGCTGACTGCGGTGAGCTGACGAGGTTGAAGGCGACGGATGGATCGGGCGATCCGATTGGCACATTGGGTGGAATCCACCCGCCATTCATTGCCAGGATACTGATGGCAGTTTCGACCGCGCCTGCGCCGCCCAGCAGGTGACCGATGCCCCCTTTGGTCGAACTGACGCGCACGCTTCCCACCAGCGAATCGCCGGCCCAGGTACGGATAGCATTTGCCTCTGCCGAGTCGTTCAATGGGGTGCCGGTGCCGTGCGAATTGATGTAGCCGATTTGATCCGGCGTTACTCCGGCATCTTTGCATGCGGCCTGCATGGACTGCAGTGCCGCAGTGCCATCGGGATGTGGTTGTGTAAGGTGATGGACGTCCGTGGCGAGTCCGTAGCCGGCGATCTCTGCCAGAATTCTGGCACCGCGGGCTTGTGCGGCGTCGAGTGATTCGAGTGCAAAGACGGCAGCGCCTTCGCCGAGCGCAAGGCCATCGCGGTCCGCATCAAAGGGACGCGGAGTAGTGGTGCTGAGCGCCTGCAGGCTGTCGAAACCAGCGAACACCAGTTCAGCCAGAGCATCGTATCCTCCACAGAGAACACGATCAGCTCTACCGTTGCGTATCAGGCTGGCTGCATGACCGATGGCATTGGCACCGGATGCACAGGCATTGGCTATGACTGTAAGTGGTCCGCGTATGTGGAAGGCACGGCAGAGATTGAGCACCTGGCTCTGTGGGTAGTAGCCGTGAATGCGGGATGCCTGATTGCGCTGGCTGGGCGTCTTGAGTGCCTGGCGATAGAAGGTTTCTCCTAAAGCCATTGCCCCTGCTGATGTTCCAAATACCAGTGGCGCTGCAATTTCTTCGTCACCACGGAGCCACTGGGATTGATGGAGGGCCTCGGCTGCGGTGTGCAGTAGCATCGCTGAGGAACGATCAATGCGGGCAGCCTCGCGGTCTGAAAGTTGGCTGTCTGGCAGTTTGTCAGGCAGCGTCAGTTCCCCGCCCGTGTGCACCCGCATACGTGATGTATCAAAAACCGTGATCTGTCGCAGGGCGCGCCGCCCGTTGCGAAAGCCGTCCGCATTGGCAGCAACTCCCGTGCCCATGGAGGTGGCGATGCCCATGCCAGTGACCACTACGCGCTGGCGTGAGAGTGCACGGGGATCGGAGTCAGCAGACGGGGAGAGTTCTGGCATTCTATATTTCTCTAATTCCGAATCCAGTGAACTTCCAGTGCGCAAATGCTGCAATTACTGCAGAGCGACTATTGCTCAAGTTCGCGCATGGCTTCTTCTCGCGCTGCGCGGGCAAGCTCAAATGCGCCGTCATCGCCGTAGCGTTTGATAGAAAATTTTGCCGTTTTTCTGGTGCCCGGTGCCGGTGACCACGTCGCCTGCCAGAACTCGTAGCGTGCGCCATTGCTTTCTTCACGGACGATGCGGCAAACACCGATGACTCCTGAGTTGTTGCGGATCGTGATTTGCTCTGCTCTGATTCTGCGCTGCGGCTGCGGCAGTTCTTCGAGCAGGCTATCGCGAAATTCTCGCGCTGCAGCTAATGCAGCGGCATGGTCGCCATAGCGTCCGTCAGCAAAGAATCGCGCATAGGCGGTGCCACTGCGCTGCAGGCGAACCAGCCAGCCATGCGATCGCACCGCGCGAGCATCAACGCGGGCGATACCATATTCCCCCGGTTTATTGGCATCAGGCATCGCGTCAGTCTACCAGAATCAAAAGATCCCGCCATCAATTTTCAAGGTTGCCCCGGTGATGTAGGACGCCTTCTCTGATGCTAAAAAGATTACCGCATCCGCAATTTCTTCAGGTTCTCCAAAGCGTCGCATCGGAATGTCTCGCATCAGCGCCTTGCGTTGATCTGGCGGGATCGAATCCAGTGCGGGCGTGTTGATGTAGCCGGGGCACACACAGTTGACCGTGATTCCTGCTCGTGCCGTTTCTTTGGCCAGCGATTGGCTCATGGCGACTATCCCTGCTTTTGCGGCCGCATAGTTTGTCTGTCCTTTTGGTGCTAACAATGCGCTAAGCGATGCGATGTTGACGATTCTTCCATGGCGCTGGCGCATCATCGTTGTCAGCGCTGCCCGGCAGCCGTGAAAGGTTCCATTTAAGTTCGAATCGATGACGGCATGCCAATCGTCATCGGTCATGCTGGCGAGAAGTGAATCCCTGTGAAAGCCAGCATTGTTTACCAAAGCATCCAGACGCGCAGACTTCTCGACGATTGTTGCGATGGTGCTCGCCCATGCCTGTGCGTCGGTCACATCAAGATCAGTGAGGAAGACGCGCTCAGTTTGCTCAGTTGCCAAGGCCACCGCGCGATCCCGATTGGCGCGCACGCCCAGCCAGACGCTCCATGCGGCATTTCTATCTGCAAGGAATGCGCGCGCAGTGGCGATCGCCAGCAGGCTGTTGCCTCCGGTGATGAGGGCCACTTGATTGGGGCGGGGAGAATTCACGTGATCTGACACAGCGAACATCTTGCCTATTACGGCGCATTGGGCAATGCTTGGCTTGCAAATAAGGAACCTCTAAATTGCTCACCCTTGCTGCTTCCTATTCTTCGATCTCGACGGCAGGCGGGGGCGGGGGAAGCTGAATCGAAAAGACGGTTTCGACGCCAGGCTTGCTGTCCACTGCGATGGTGCCGCCGTGTGCCTCGACAGCTCGTTTGACGATCGACAGTCCCAGTCCAGTGCCTTTGATTTCCGATCCCCGATGCTTGGCCACACGATAGAATCGCTTGAAAACAAACGGCAGATGACTTTTTGGAATGCCGACCCCATTGTCGCGGACTTCGATCAGGTGGCCCCTTTCCGATTTGATCACAGTGACAGTGACTTCAAATCCTTCCTTATCATTCTCCTTCAGTGCGTTTTCGATCAGATTGAAGAACACTTGATCCCAGTAAAAGCGATCGCCAGCCACTTTCTTCGCATCTGCAGGAATGTTGCAGGTGATTTTCGCTGATTTATCTTCGATCTTAGGCGCAAGTCGATCGATGACATCACGCACGCAGTTCGCAACATCGAATTGCCGTCCCCGCAGCAGATTGGTTTCCGATTGCCCGACGGATTCGAATTTACTGATCGTCAGCATGTCTTCGACGATGCGGGCGATGCGTTCGCCATGCTTCTGCATCGTCTTGAGCGATCGCTGCATCATGGCTTCCTCCGTGATAACTCCATCTACCAGGTTCTCCAGATAGCCATTGATGATCGAAAGCGGTGTGCGCAACTCATGCGAAGCATTGGCGACAAAGTCTTTCCTGATCTGTTCGGTTTCATGATGCTCGGTTTCGTCACGAACGATCAGTTGCACAAAGTCCGGATCTTCAGGGAAGGCACCAACTTCCACCGGGGACGCGCTGATTGTCAGAAACCGCTCTACGGATTTTGTTCCCTGCTTGACGGTTACTAGAAAGCTACGCTCGATTTTGATGGAATCGCGGAACGCCATCTGGATCGTTTCGATCATTCGGTGATCGGGCAGGACATCGGTGACTCTTTTTCCGACAATTTCTTGATCCCATCCGAACCATTCAGCAATTCTCCTATTACCAAATTGCACCTCCATCGCGTGGCTGATCACGAGGCAGCCGTCGTCCAGATCCTGGACAATAGATCCGAGTAATTCGTTGAGGACATCGGATTTCATATTCTTGCCAGTTTCTATGACAGGCGCTGCGGATGAATCTGCTGGGTTGGAGCGGATTCCGTCTGAGTGTAAGAAAAATTTGAGGGTCTGGCGGAGTTTTTTGATCACCTTTCTAATGCGAAGCGATAGCCTACGCTGCGGACGGTTTCAATACAGTTCGAGTAGCGGCCCAGTTTCTCTCGCAGCCGTTTCACATGCGTGTCCAGCGTGCGTGTCATGACATTTTCGTCGTATCCCCAGACCTCGCGTAGTAGATCATCGCGTTCCTGTGGCTCGCCATCTGCCTCAATAAGCAGCCGTAGAAGTTTAAACTCGGTAGCTGTCAGATCGACCTGCTCACCATCGAGGAACAGTTTTAAGGAATTACGTTCCAAGTGGAACGGTCCTTTCTTCAGCGCTGAATCCACCCTCACCCTACGCGATCTTTTGAGCAGTGCCTTCACGCGCAGCACCAATTCTTTAGGGCTGAATGGTTTGGTCACGTAGTCGTCCGCTCCCAGTTCCAGGCCAGTGATCTTATCCTCTAATTCGCCCTTGGCTGTCAGCATAATGACAGGAATATGCTGCGTTCGCTGGTCGGCGCGTAACTCTTTATAGACTCGGAAGCCGTCTTTCCCGGGCAACATCAGGTCTAGCACGATCAGATCGGGGAGGTGTTCTTTAGCGCTGACGACGGCTTCGATGCCATCGTGGGCGGATATGGTTTCGAAACCTTCTCTCTGGAGATTGAAGGAGACGAGATCCAGAATGTCCGACTCATCGTCAACGACTAATACTTTGTGCATTTTGAAAAAGCTCGCATACGTGGGTTGAGCTTCAAAGTCATTCATGTGACAAAATCGTCACAGATCGATTGCCCATCATGCGCTGTTAGCGGGGAAAAAACGAGTCATCGAAGGTAGGCGTTTGCTCCTGTAGCGGGGAGTTCAGGTCGATAGAGTCCAGCAAGTCTGCCGGCTCCGCTTTGGCATCCTGAATTTGGTCGTGGTAGAAGACTTTGATGACGTAACCGTGATACGTGCGTTGGCCAAAATCGAGAATCTCCTGATCCGCTTGAGGAGGTAGAAAGTAGGTGACCTCCAGGAGTTCTTCTGACTGATTTTGCCAGTCTACAGGTTGTGTAACCCATCGATTTGCAGGTACTGCTCGCGTTAGATCGACTGTTTCCTCGTTCACGATGTCATAAAAATCGACTCTCACATGCACGTATTGAGGATTGATGAGTGACCCTGGCGGTGACTTAATCAGCACATTTAACACCACGCGCTCACCTTCCGCGACTGTGTTATCTGGTTCCGCGATCGCGCTGGCAATCTTGAGTATTTTCTTCACCGGGCCGGCGAGGGTATCAAGACTGGTCTCAATCTCATTCCCAGTTTCAGGAAGCTGACCCTTGATACGAAAATCTGCCAGCGAATAATAGTCTCCACCACGCACTGGGCCCATTGCAAAAATTGAATCCCAGAAATTTGCGGCCTTACTGGTGAGTCTCATTTCTTCGTAAGTGATCGCAAATTCGTAGAGAATCCGCGGGTGATCCTTCTCCAGAGACGCGGCAGAGTTGAAGTGGACCAGTGCCCCTTGCATGTCGCCATCGTTGCGCAGCGCCATTCCTTGATCCAAATAATAAAGTGCCGCCTTGTTTTGGATTGCGACGTCCTCGCTCACTTCGCTTTCTCTGGGTTCTGCGATGGCGGGAGGTGTTGCCGATGCGGGGTCAATCGTGGGAATATTCGCGACGGCGTGAGTGCGGTTGATCTTCGGCGTTTCCGAATTTGCAGCAACTGGTGCGGTCGGCGCTGATAGAATGAAGGCCCCGTCCACGGCGGCATCATTGGTCGTTTTCCTGGTCTGCTTTGGTTCATACTGTGCGACGAACCAGACCACCGCACCGACTTGCACGAAGGCAATGACTCCCAGCACCATCGCAGCGATGGTGAAAGCGTTGGAGCCATCTGTGGGCTTCGATGTGGCGGTTTTACTCATGCAGACCACTACAAGCTAGTGACCTCAGGTTTCGGTGTCAACGGGCATCCCAATGTGAACACCATCTCTCAATTCACGACTGCCCCAACGGGGCTACGTAACAAAGCCAGGGGTTGAGAGGCGCTACTCCGGGAATATGATCTTTAAGAATTCTAACCCCAACGGGGTTGTGTCCCGGCAGCAACGATCCACGGCCCCTCGGACTCGGACGGAATCCCGTTAGGATAATCAGAGAGGGGGCGAATTCGGGCAAGCGGGATGGAATCTTATCCATCTTAAATAAATAATGTAATTATCAGGCTAAGTTATAATTTAAAGTGTTTTACGCGCTTGGGGAGATTAATTTTTCCATACTTTTATTGAATTTAGATGCGCAAGCCTGATGCGAACAGAGAGGGCCGGGTAAATATTTTTAGTCTCCTGAAATGACAGGAATTACCATAAATTATGGAAGTCTTAAATGGTTTGGGTGGAGAGATTTTGCAGGTTGAATATTCCTCCAGCGTGGATAACGAACCGTAATCGCAAGACTCATGGTGTCGGTTGAACAAGTGAAAATTTCGCTGCCTAGTCCGGTGGCTGTTGCTACCAGGCTCCGGCGCGCTGGTGTGCAGGGGCTGGTGTTTCTGGACACGTCAGGGAACGGATACCATTCGGCTCCGATGTCTATCATTGCAGTGGAGCCGGAGGAGATGGTCTCCGGGGATCTGCACGATCAGGATGATATCGATCGCCTACGTGCTGTTCTGAAGCTGATGCAGCCGGCAGCGTTGGGCGCAGATTTGGGCATTCCGTTGGGTGGTCTATTTGGTAGCGTGGATTTCGGTGGTGCATTTACCTTTGGCCGCTATCACGCACTGCTGGTATTCGATCACTCGAAAAATCGCTGGCACGATGTCGGCGGATTCCTGAGACAGTATTGGGAGCCACTGGAGCAGGACGGGCAACTGCTTGCGCATCGGGCAGATCCGCAATTTTCAGCTGTTACGGACCGCATCTGGTATGAAGAGTCGGTGCGTCGCGCGCAGGACTACATTGCAGCCGGCGATATCTATCAAGTGAACATTGCCCAGGCATTTGAATCGAATTGGCCAGTCGGTGCCGATGCTTTTCCATTCTACCAGGCACTGCGCAAGCATTCGCCTGCGCCCTACTCTGCATTTCTCGATCAGGGGGAGCGTCAGGTGCTTTCTGCTTCGCCTGAGTCGTTTTTAAAAATGAGCGGCAACTGCGTGCGCACCTGTCCAATTAAAGGAACGCGCCCGCGATTTCGTGACGAAGAACAGGACGAAAAAAGCGCTTACGATCTGCTGACATCAGCAAAAGAAGTGTCAGAACTTATCATGATTACCGACCTTGAGCGCAATGATCTCGGGCAGATATGTGAATTTGGTTCTGTTAGGGTTTCAGAATTGTTGAAGATCGAGCGATTTGAGCAAGTGTTTCACTTAGTTTCCACAGTGAATGGTCAGATGCGGGCGGGCATTGATCATTTGACCGCGTTGCAGTCGTGCTTTCCGGGTGGATCGATCACTGGGGCGCCGAAGAAGCGGGCGATGGAAATCATTGCGGAGCTTGAGCGATCTTCACGCGGGCTCTATACGGGGGCGATCGGCTACCTTGGCGCAAATGGAGAGTCGCAGTTCAATATTGCGATCCGGACGGTGGTTGCAGAGGGAGACGTCATGCATTTTCACGTGGGAGCAGGTATTGTCGCCGACTCGGATCCGGCTTTCGAGTATCAGGAGACACTTCACAAGGCTGCAGGCATTCTTAACGCTGCGGAATCACTGGCAGTCACTGTTCGCCGCTGAAAAGGATGCTTATGAAAGAGCTTGATTTACATATTTCTCAGCAGCCTCAGATTGCTCCCAGCGCATTCGTCGCGCCAACAGCGGATATCATGGGTGCGGTGACGATTGGCGAGCATTCAAGTGTCTGGTACCAATGTGTGCTGAGGGGCGATATCAATGCGATTCGGATTGGCCGGGAGTCCAACATCCAGGACGGCACGGTGATTCACGTTTCCAGCACTGAGGCCGCGATCGTTGGGAATCGTGTATCATGTGGGCATCGGGCAATTATCCATGCCTGTAGGATTCATGATGAGGTCTTGATCGGTATGGGGGCGATCATCATGGATGGAGCCGAAGTGGGCGAAGGATCGATGATCGGAGCGGGAGCACTTGTTACCAGGGGTACACAAATTCCCGAGGGCGTCCTGGTCATGGGGACACCGGCGCGGGTTGTCCGCGACCTGAGTCCCGCTGAACGCGAGTCCATTCCTGCGCTTGCTGCGAAGTATCGTGTCGTTTCTTCTGCCCACGTGCAGTTGCTTCGCGGGCAGCAAACAAGTTGACTTTTAGCGGGCGGTTCCCCTACGCTTTCATTCAATGCAGAACGACGTTGTCGAAGTAGAAGTAAAAGGAGTGCTGCCCACCAGCGGGGGCTGCGCAGTGTTCCTTGGGAACGACGATAAAGTCTTTGTTATTTACATCGATCAGATGGTCGGCGCAGCCATCACCATGTTCATGCGCAAGGTGCCCAAGGAACGACCGCAAACGCACGACTTGGTGGCCAGCATGCTCGAGGCACTGGGCGCAAGCGTGGATCGGGTGATCATTAATGATTTTCGCGACGGTGTCTTTTTCGCTCGTCTGATTCTATCGGCCGAAAACGAACTGCATCACAAAAAAATCATCGAACTGGATGCACGCCCAAGCGATTCGATTGCCATCGCTGTGCAGCAGCAATCGCCCATCTTTGTGACGCAGTCAGTCTGGGACGAGTCCGAAGACATGAGCGACGTGCTGAAAAAAGTCGATCAGGAAACGATCTCCGATGATGATGAGTTAGGACTGTGATCGGGTCGACTGCTCGATAAGGTCAGCCTCTCTTTTCCACACGAATGCGCTGATCCATGAGCTTGTTGCGCGATGCGCGTAAATCCCCAATTTGCACGACGAGTTTTTCCATCTTCCTTTCCAGCGAGCGCTGTTTGCCGTCGCTACCTCTTGCGATTGCTTCCTGTACCTGCTTGTCGAGAGCGGAGAGCTGGCTGTTTCCTTTAGCGATGGAAGCATCTAAGCGGTTGATTTTACTGTCCAGGGCAGTTGCTGCAACTTCGTTCACAATGCCGGAGTGCTCCGTGTCGGAGGAGGTTCCTGAAGATGATGTGCCGCCCGGGCTGCCATTTGGGTCTTTGGTTGGCCAGGGCTCGGCAGTAGCGGTCGCCCGTGGATTGCGCGTTCTTCCAGTAGTGACGGTTTCTTCGCCCTGTGCCAAAAGCGCAGCAGTTTCCACTTTGTCATAGAGAAACACTGTCTGAATAGTTGCGGGCAGTTCCTCAAATGGAATCGTCGCATTGCCGCCCTCATGAGTGACGCGCAGAGCCGCTGGAGTCCACTTCGATACCACCACTCCGGTGTAGTTGCGCCCGGAACTCAAGGCGACATTTCCCAATTCCACACCCTTTGCATTTTGTCTGACGCTTACCTTGTAGTCTTCCTGATAGGTGTCGAATTCCTCCTGAAGTGCTTCGTTCGCCTGCTTCGCCTCTCGCAGTTTTTTCTGTAGCTCTACGACGTTGTTTTCCTGTGTTTTCTTCTCCTCGTCTGCTTTCTTCTTCAAATCTTTTGCCTCTGCCTTCAGATCGTCTAATTCCTCCTTTATCAGGCCCGCTTTTTCTTCTGCCGTCTCCAGTCTTTCCTGCAGAGGGCCGTCATTGCTTCCTCCAGTGTTGGTCGGCTCTTCCTTGCATCCAGTTAATGCAAGCCCGCCGATGATCATGGTTGACATTCCCAATTGAATAAATGCTTTCCTTTGTTGAATCATAATCTTCTCCCTGTTGTTGACGTTCCGGCCAGCAAGAGTTCCCGCCCTCACATTGTGAACATATTGAAAGCGGTGCTATTGCCCGCGTTTTGTGCATTGACTTTCAAAAGATTCAGCGCGAATGCGTAAGCTGTCCTGTAACAAAGCTGTAATGTAGGCGGGATCCGCCGGATAGGATACAGATTGGAAAAGAAGATTGACCCTCTGAGCGTTACAGGTTGTCTAATTGCCATAATGCGACGATAATACGGCTCGATTGTACAGATGTTCCGAACCCGGATGAATATGGAGCAAGCGGAGCACGGCTACCTGGCTCCCTATGCGCAGCTAACAGGCAAGTCCGCAGGACGCCTGCACCCTGAACGTGCACACCCGTACCGCACCAACTATCAGCGTGATCGGGCGCGGGTCGTGCATTCCAGAGCCTTCCGCAGACTGGAGTATAAGACCCAGGTTTTTCTCAATGGAACAGGCGACCATCTACGCACGCGCTTGACGCATACTATCGAAGTTGCATCGATCTCCCGCACCATCGCTTGTGCTCTGGGGGCAAACGAAGATCTGGCAGAAGTCATCGCGCTCTCTCACGATCTCGGGCATGCTCCGTTCGGGCACACGGGCGAAGAAAAACTGAACGAATTGATGCGCGGCGACGGTGGATTTGAGCACAACTTGCAGAGCTTGCGCGTCGTTGAACTTCTCGAGGTGAAGTATCCCAAGTTTCTGGGGTTGAACCTCAGCTACGAAGTCCTGGAAGGCCTGCGTAAGCATGATCGGGGCTTCACGCGGCCATCCACCGAAGTCAGTCCTGAAGAGACGTTCACAAACCCATCGCTGGAGGCGCAGATCGCTAATGTAGCGGATGAGATCACCTACTACAGCCATGACCTTGATGATGGCCTGGATCATCATCTCATCACTGTCGAGCAGTTGAAGGAAATCGAAATTTGGAACGTCTGTTTCGATTTTGTGCGCAAGCATTTCCCTGACTTGAAAGGGAACGAGTTGATCACATACGTCATTCGCACACTGATCGATTACCAGGTGGAGCAGCTTGTGGCAGCTACCCATGAGCGATTGGAATCTGAGGACTTTGACTCAGCAGATGCAGTGCGTCGACATTCGAAAGTGCTGGTGGCCTACAGTGATCGAGTGCGCAGAATGAATCAACAGCTGCGCAAATTCCTCTACAAGAATTTGTATTACCATCCAGCAGTCAGTGGGCCGAACCAGCGTGGAGGCGACTTGATAGCTGGAGTGTTTTCTGCCTACATGGAAAAGCCGGAAATGCTTGGCAAGGCGGCGACGCGTCGCCTGGAGGACGAAGGATTGCATCGCACAGTGTGTGATTACATTGCGGGAATGACGGATCGGTTCATCATGGATGAGGCTGAGCGCCTTGGCTTGCAAACTGAGCTTAGGAATTAGTGCCGCACTGAATTTTCGCTATTGTCTATGAAGGTAACGAGATCATCCGCGTCCCTGATTATTGCCGTGAATGCGGCATTGGTGGTGGTTTTTCTGGTCGTGGTGATGCAGTGGCCAAAGCATGTGCACATTCCAACCGAACAACCTCCGCCAGCGCTGGAAATTCGCGAGCGAATGGGCCTGCTGGCGCCGGATCCAGACTGGAGTGCGTTGGATGCTTACCAGAAAACGATCACACGTGAAGAATTTGAAGACGCACTGGTAAATGTTTACAGTGCTGGCGATGCGTGGAAGGCGGCACTGCGAATCAGCGACACGCATGCGGATGTCGATACACAAGACGGCACAGGATATCGCCTGGAATTCGCCGAGCAGAAAGTGGACGACACACCGGAGCGCTACTGGCGCAGCGCCAGCGAATTGTCTTCTGTGAGCGATCCTGCACAGTCGCTGGACGGGCTGCGCATCATGATCGATCCTGGTCACATCGGTGGAAAGTGGTCGAAGACTGAGCAACGTTGGTATTCCATTTTTAGAGGCACTGAAGTCATGGAGGGAAGCATGACACTGCAGGTCGCAAAGCTGTTGCGGCCACAGTTGGAATCAATGGGAGCGCAGGTTTTCCTGACGCGTGAAGAGACCGAGCCAGTGACCGATTTGCGACCAGTGGATTTTGAGGAAGCTGCTGCCAACTATCTGCGATCGATCGGCAAGGATCCAGAGCGGAACAAGAAATCGCTGGCATCTGAGCGGGATCGAATGTTTTACCGTACCCAGGAAATCAGAACGCGGGCCTGGCTGATCAATGATGTTTTCAAGCCGGATATCGTGTTGTGCCTGCACTTTAATGCTGAGTCGTGGGGGAATCCTCGCAAGCCTACTTTTGTGAGCAGGAATCATCTGCACTTGTTAGTGAATGGTACCTACAGTCTGTCTGAAATGCGGCTGCATGATCAACGGTTCGATATGATGCAACGAATCCTGCAGCGAACGCACACCGAAGAAACTGCGCTGAGCGCTGCTGTGGCACGGTCAATGGCCAGGGAAACCGGGTTGCCTGTGTTTCGCTACGACGGCAGTAATGCTCAGCAGGTAGGAGAATCCGAGTTTGTCTGGGCGCGCAATCTTTTAGCCAATCGGCTCTACGATTGCCCGGTCGTATTCCTTGAACCATATGTCATGAATAACGAGCAAGTGCATGAGCGCGTTCGTGCCGGTGACTACGAAGGCATGCGCTCGATCGCTGGAGCAATGCGCAAGAGTATTTTCCGTGAATACGCGGACGGTGTAGCAGCAGGAGTGCGTGCCTATTACGCTCAGCAGCGGAAAAAGCGGTAAGCAGTTCCTGGGGAATTCCAGCTACCAGTTCCAGCTACCAGTTGTCGGCTTTCTCTTGTGCCACGGCTTCTTCTTCCTCGATTTCCAGCTCGATGGCTTCAGCGATTTCATCCAGTGTCATGCGTTCCTGTCGCGCAGAATACAGCATGGCAAAGTACATTACGATCAGCCCTCCAGGAATACTCCAGAGCAGATTATACATCGCATTACTTGCAAGAGTTACCGGCACGTCAGGAGACGAGGGGATTTCGTTCATTTCAGCAATTTCATGGATCTCGATCGGGACAGTGGGCAGCGAGAGATCAATCTTCTGTTGCAGCAGGTGCTTGCGCATTTCTTCCTGCAGTTCGCTCTGTATCAGATACTCTTCTTTCGCTTCCTTGTATTGCACAAAACTCTTTCTTTCACTTTGGATTTCAGCGCGAAGCGTTTCGACGATTTCAGCAAGATTATCGAGTGATGATTTGGCCATTTTATTCTCAACAGCCAGAAGTGAAAGGGCATCACTCGCCGCTGCCTGAACGAATCGGTTGAGGCTGGCGATTTGCTTTTGCATCGTAGCCAGATCAGTTTCCGAGCCCATTCCTGAAGCTTTCAGTAGCGCGCGCCGTGTAGCTATTTTCCCGGCTTCATCGCGGGCGTCACGAGCCACATCGGAAATAAGACCCGCTTTCAACAACCACTGGATCCGCAATTTTTCATCGGTGCCCGTGATCATATCGACGCGGGATGCGAGGTCGGCAGCATCGCGTTGCTTTTGATGGTAAGCGGTCTCCGCATCGAGCAGTGCCTGCGGCGTTGTCGTTGTCGTGCGTCCTGCTTCTTCTTCTCCGAGGCCCTGAGTATTCCCCAAATCGACAATGTCGTATTTCTCCATCAGCTCGAACATCCTCAGGCGGCTATTCTCTACTTTTTGTTCCTGAAGCGTTTCTTGCGCATTGAGCATGTCCAAGGCATTGGTGGCGCGAGTGGTTTCAGTCTCTGTGCGCCTATCCTTGTAAGCCTTGCCTATCGCGTTGGCTAGGTCAGCCGACTCCTTGGGGTCAGTATGAGAGACTTCAATTTCGACTATGCTTGTGTCTGGGATGCGTTCGACTTCTACCTTGTCGCGTAGCAGCCCATAGGCATCTGAGGGGCTCTTTGCATCCTCCCACTTCTTTACTAGTTGTAGCTCTTCGACAACATGGTAGAGAGTTTCCTTGCTGGTGATAATTGCTATCTCATCTTCAATAGCTGTCGCCGCAAAACTACGTTGCGTGACAGAATTATCGGGAAACACTTAGTAGCTGCGGGAGTTCTCCATGATCTGCAGCCTCACTCGGCCTGAATACAGACGTGGCTGGAGGTAGAGCAACAGCAGATCGACTACAAAAAACAGCAGCCACACAAACAATGCACATTTAAAAAACAGGAACCATCGATTCCCCGAGGTCAATCCGACCCTTTCCAGCCTACTTTTAACTCCATCAGTTGCCATAGTGATAGTTTAGCAAATCTGAGCTCAATTGTGAAGCATTTGGTTCATGTGTTGGCAGGTGATGACCATAAAAGGATTGGAATTGGCGAAATAATCCCGTATTCCAAGGCGCTTCAGGCTCATGCCATGAACTGCACCCCTTCAAAAAAATCCCATGAACACCATTTTAAAGAACTCACTCCTAGGAACCCTTCTGGTCGCAAGCGGAATCGCGCTCTCGAGTTGCGGCGGCGGCGACGGAACTGCCGGATCCGGTGCCAGTAAGACCAAGTTGGCATTTATCACCAACGCGGCAGCGGATTTCTGGTTCTATTGTGAGGCTGGAGTCAAGAAAGCAGAAACGGAGCTAGGAGATGTTGAGATTATTTTTAAGATTGGTGACGGCACTGCTGGAAAGCAGAAACAGATCGTCGATGACCTGATTGTCAGCGGGGTCAAAGGAATCGGCATCAGCCCGGTGGATCCCAGAAATCAGAAAGACATGATCGACGAATGGGCAACGAAAGCAACGCTGATCACCGTCGATAGCGATGCGCCTGACAGCGATCGCATTTGTTACCTCGGGACTGACAATATTGCAGCAGGACGGCAAGCTGGAGAATTGGTCAAAGAGGCGCTGCCCAATGGTGGAAAAATTATGGTGTTCGTGGGACTTGGTGATGCACAGAATGCGATTGAGCGCTATAAGGGCGTTAAGGAAGCAGTCGCAGGCACGAATATTGAAGTGATCGATCTGCGAACAGACAATGTCGATTTCGGCAAAGCGCGCCGCAATGCTGAGGACACGCTGACAAAGTATCCTGACATTGCTGCCATGGTCGGCTTGTGGTCATACAATGCGCCGCTTATCCTTGAGGCACTGCGCGATAAGAATAAGGTCGGGGATGTGAAGGTCATCGCTTTTGACGAAGATCCCAGGACTCTGCAAGCGATCGATAACGGAGAAATTTTCGGCACTGTCGTGCAGAATCCCTACGAGTTCGGCTACCAGTCAATGAAGTTGGTGCATGGAATTGTTGTTGAAGGTAAGAGCCCGGAAGAGCTTGGCGTTCCTGAGAGTGGTCAGATCATTGTCGATACGAAAATTATTCGTAAGGGAGAAGGGCAGGCTTACCTGGATTATTGCAATGGTCTAAAGGCTGCACTTAAGTGACATCGACCGTGCCTCAGTCATCAACGGTTCCCGCATTATCCATGCAGGGGATCTCAAAAACGTTTCCTGGCGTCCGCGCACTCTCTGACGTTTGCCTGGACGTGTGCGAGGGTGAAGTGCTGGCACTCATCGGCGAAAATGGCGCCGGGAAGTCAACACTGGTAAAGGTTCTGGGAGGCGTGCATCAGCCAGATGCCGGAGTCATCGAAATCAACGGTGTCGCGGCTTCCATTGAATCGGTGAGCGCGGCCGATCGACTGGGCATTGGGTTTGTGCATCAGGAACTTAATATGCTGGATAACCTGGACGTCGCAGGGAACGTGTTTCTTGGGCGCGAGCCGCGCAGATTTGGCTTGATCGATCGGCAGAAGATCTATGCGAATACCCGGCCGTATCTGGAAATGCTGGGCCTCGACATTGATCCCGCTACACCTCTGTATTCCCTGTCGATTGGGCAACAACAGATGGTCGAGATCGCCAAAGCGCTATCGAAAGACGCGCGCATCATCATCATGGATGAGCCGACTTCCAGTCTAACATTGAAAGAAACGGAGAGCCTGCTGAACGTCATCAAGAGCCTGAAACAACGCGGGATTGCAATCATTTACATTTCGCATCGACTGGGAGAAGTGACGGAATGCTGCGATCGAGTGGTGGCGCTTCGCGATGGCGAGAACGCAGGTGGTCTGGCAAAGGACGAGATCACCCACGATGCCATGGTGTCACTGATGGTCGGACGAGATTTGGGGGAATTCTACCGCAGCGATCACAGCCGAGTCGGGGAAGAATCGTATTTTCAGGTTAAAGAACTCGTCACATCGATGTATCCGGGACGGAAGATCAGCTTTGACGTCGGCGCAGGTGAAATTCTGGGCGTCGCCGGTCTCGTGGGTGCCGGGCGATCTGAGATGGCTCAGGCGATATTCGGCGTCGATCGAGCGCACGCGGGACAATTGACACTGGGCGGCGAGAGAGTGCCTCTGAATTCTGTGCGCTCAGCGATCAAGAACGGCATATTCCTTGCGCCCGAAGATCGCAAGCGATCGGGCATTATTCTGGAGTTCAGCATCCAGCACAATATCTCGCTGGCATCGCTTGGACGTTACACCAAGGCAGGTTTGATCCGCCAGAGCGAGGAGCGAGCTGCCGCCGATCAGCAGATCAAGTCACTCAATGTGAAGGCACCTTCTGCTGCGGCGATTGTCGGCAATCTGAGCGGTGGCAATCAGCAGAAAGTAGTGCTTGGGAAGTGGCTGGCAATGAACCCGAAAGTTCTCATATTTGACGAGCCCACCCGAGGGATCGATGTCGGAGCAAAACGGGAAATCTACCACTTGATGGGGAAGCTTGCGGAAGAGGGAGTGGCCATCATTGTAATTTCAAGTGATATGGAGGAAGTCCTCGGCATCAGCGATCGGATCGCCGTCATGCACGAGGGGGCGATCGCCGGGATTCTGAATAAGGAGCAATTCAGTGAAGAGGCGGTGATGCATCTTGCCGTAGGAGGGGAGGGGAAATCAGCCGCTTGAATCGAAATTTTATGTTTGTCGGTTCTATGATTACGCAAATTCTAAAGAATCACCGCCGTGAAGCAGGGATGCTCGCACTGCTCCTGATATTGATCGTATGGACCTCGGTGAAAACGATTGAGCCGAATGTCGATGGCTTGTTTAACAGCAGGTTTTTGACGCTCGATAATTTTAAGAATGTGTCGCGCACCATTGGCATCTTCGGCATTTTCAGTATCGGTGTTGGCGTGGTGATCATTACCTCTGGGATCGATCTTTCGATCGGATCATTGATGGCATTGTTAGGAATTCTGTTTTTCTATAGTCTCACCGGGACGAGCAAGCTGGTTCCGGAGATGTCATGGCCGTTGGCCGTGCTGATGACGCTTGTATTGGGGCTTGCTATAGGCTTGCTGCACGGATGGTTGGTGGGGAAGCTGAAGCTTCAGGCATTTGTAGTGACGCTGTGTGGGCTGCTTTCCTACCGAGGAATCGCTCGTTTCATCTCCCATGATTCCACTGTGGGTTCTGCTGATGCGGTGCAGGACATCAGTTATATCAAGATGTTGTGCACCGGCAGTGTCGGTGATCTCGTTCAGGGTGAGGGCGGATCCGGTGTTTTTTACAGCGTGCCGATGTCGCTGGTTTATCTCGCGATTATTTCGGTTGTGATGATGGTGGTGTTGCACCGATCGGTCTTTGGGCGTTACCTCTACGCTTCCGGACGGAATGAGTTGGCGACGAAATATTCGGGAATTAATACCGGGCTGGTGATCGCCAGTGCTTACGCGATTTCTGGTCTATTTGCGGCCACTGCGGCCATTCCATACGCCATTTACACCAGTTCTGTCTCGCCCTCTACTCATGGTGCCTTTTTTGAGCTCTATGCCATTGCCGGTGCCGTGCTCGGAGGGTGTAGCCTACGCGGCGGCGAGGGATCGATCGTTGGCATTCTCATCGGCACGACGATCTTGATTGTTCTGCAGAATATGGTGAACTTGTTAGGCTACGAGAGTTCGCTCAGTGATGCCATCACCGGCGGTGTCATCTTCTTCGGAGTACTCGGTGACCAAGTCGGAATCAAGGGGATTCAGAAGTTGTTCCGTAAGATCACAGGGCGAAAGGCTGATTGGTAATTGATGAGAACTACTCGAGGGCATACTCCACACTGATGTAACGATCGATTGGCGGCGCATCAATGTAGTGTGCGGTGCCATCGGGCCAATGGATCGTTACTCGTTCTGGTGCCTTTTGCTTGCCCAAGCCCAGATGCAGGGTGGATGCCCCATCCGCAAAGGCCAATGTTTGCGCGCGTTCCTTCCACTCCAGTGTCACGGTCGTCCCGCTCGGTGGCAACGCGGCTGGCGCATTGTCCAATTTGAACCCGATCCAGGACTGGCTCGTTGTGATCTGATTGCGCAGCACGGTTAGCTGCTGGCGAGGAACGAGCGAGCCGTTTTCACTCGTCCAATCCTGCGTGACCACGAGCAAATCCACTTTCCCGTCGAGATCAAGATCAGCGGCTTCCGTGGCCCGGCTGTCCGCCGTCAGTGCTGCGCCTGCAAGGTAAGCAGTTTCTCGAAAACTTGGCGACTGAGCCGTGCCCTCATTGCGATAAAAGCGATTGGCCTGATGCCCCTGCCACGAGATTTGTCCTTCGTTCAGCCCTCGAAACGGTTCCGGACGAAATGGATCCGTAAAAAGGATCGCGATGACGGGATCTTCCAATGCAGTAGCCGCACGCAACTCGCGCTGCCAGAAGTAGAGGTCGTAGTCGCGAGTTGACTTGCCGCTGATATTCCCGTTCGCCACGTAAGTGTCCAGATCGCCATCATTGTCGTAGTCAACGTGAGTCAGATCATTGGCCCATCCAGCATCTGAGAAGTCAGCAATGGTTTCGAATACTCGGCGATTGCTGGGGGCCGATCCTGTAGCCACAACAGTTCGCTCTCTATTGCCCAGTAGTCGACTGCTGGATGCCGTGATCGGAATGAACTCAGCGCCTTCAGAAAGCGGGCTCCTGTCACTCCGTTCTCTGACGGCTTCAATCCTTGCGCCTGCTGACGAGGCTGTCGCGGCAATCGCAATGTCACGCAGTCCGTCACCATCTAGATCGGTCAGGGCAATGCGATTGGCCATGAGCGGCGCAGCCCTCCCAGCAAGGGCACTCGTGGAAATATCCACGAATTGCCCGTCGCGATTCTCCAAGACATCGACCGGAGCAAACGCGCCGGCAAGTACGAGATCGGCGTCACCATCATCGTCGTAGTCGCAGAACACGGCGTCCTTTGTGCGGCGATATTTTTTTTCGTCCAGCCCCGATGCATCTGAGATGTCTGTAAACTGAAGTGCTCCGTCGTTGCGCAAAAGGTAGTCAGGATTTCCGCTCAAAGCATTGTTCGCCGGGGAAGGCATCTGACCGCCGACAAACATCGGTTTGTCTTGCGCGATATAGATGTCGCTGTCGCCATCTCCGTCGATATCGGCGACGGCAATTCGTGTGGCATTCTCAACGACAGGTGCAGGAGTCACTGGAATCGGTTCCTGCATGAACGCACCAGCAGGATCCCCAGGCAGGATGCACAGGCCACCGTAAGAATCGACCAAAATAAGATCCGTATGAACGTCTCCTGTGAACTCGCCGAACGCTCCCGCTCGAAAGACTCTGGGCGAATCAACGCAGCAAAGCGGTTGTTCGACAAAGCTGCAATTCGCCTGGTTCCACAGCAGGATGTTGGCCCCTGGCAAGATCACTTCAGGGAAATGGTCGCGATTCAAGTCACGCACCAGCAGGGACGTGGCCAACACTGGCTGCTCGGCAATGGTGGGAATCGTGATGGCCTGCAATTCATGGAATGCTGGCTGCTTTCCCTCTGCTATTTCGGTAATGCGCAGCGAGGCGTCGGTGAATGGTTGCGCGCCTGGTTCACCCGGGCCTGCGATACCCCAGGTCGCTGCCATGTCCGCTTTCAAAATCGTTCGCGAGCGGCGGGAGCCGTTGCCAAAGTGGAACTCCGTTCGTATCAATGACTGTGGCGGGTTCGATTGTGCATCAAAGGAAACATGCTCAAAATGTGACCATTTAAGGGTGTAGCCATGAACGTCTTTCAGGTCGCTAAGCTTGGCTGACCACTCGCCTTCGTTAGCGAGAATCTGCGCCATCGAACCAGTGGTATTTTCCGGCAGGGAAATCGCTGTGATCGGAAGTTTTGCCAGTGTCAGGATCGGTTGGTTCGCCGTGCGCAGAGTGTCCCAGTAGTCGAACAATGCCAGCTCTCCCGGTCGCACACGAAGTTCATCCGCCAGCGAAAGCGTTTCTTCTTCAGTCAGGCTCGCAGCTACTTGATTGGCTAGTGTTTCCGGTGATAATTCCGGAGCAGAGTCCGAGTCAGCAGTTTCGCCCGCGCGATCAACACAGGCCGGAGTAGCAAATACAAATACAAAAACAACCACCACCAGCAGGATAGCCGCCGATGACGTACAATTGAATAGGGTTAGCTGTAGATTTCGTAAAAATGGAATCATTGCGCGGGGCGACTAAGGAACACGGAAGCGTTTGTTACTGCTGGGATCTACTACCACGCTTCCAGAGGGGAAATTGCGAACGTTCACTTTTTTATTTGGTGAATGGGGACTGACGACAATGCCGTGTTCATCGGTGCGAGTTGCTGTGGGATAGTTGCTCGAATCAATGCGCCTGGATGGCGTCGGTGGACTACCAGAACCAGGTTGCGACCTGCGTGGAGTTGGAGATGCTGGAGAAGTGCGCGGAGCCTGGGTTCTGGACGCGGGCCATGCCGAGCGTTGTGGATAGCCTTGTCGATAGCCATTGGCAGGCGACGAAGGTGCTGACGCCCGCGAGCCGACAGGCGCGGACTGGGTCGTCGCCCTTTGGTCTGATCGATTTCGATTGCGGTCAAAAATGGCACCCACGGTGGCTCCCAGTGCTGCTCCGATCAGCGCTCCACCCACCGTATTCCTTTTATCTTTGCCGTTGCCCATTGCCGTTCCCGCTGCCGCGCCAATGCCAGCACCCGCCAGCGTGCCAGTTCTCGTGTGCGTAGCACAACTCGGCAGGAAGCAGGCGAGGCAAATGATCGTCGCCAGAGCACGTTTTGGAATGGAGAACATGGTGCAGGCAAAGTGCTTCCATATCGTGATTTTGCAATTGCAATCCCTTGCTAACTCGTTGTCGCAGGCGTCCCTATGCAGCGATGCAGGGCGCTTGCAGATATGGTCAAAGTACCACAAAGTTCGGTGCCGAAGTCATGGGCAAATTCAGTGGCGAGTTGGTAGCAATCGGAAGCGAGCCGAATTCACCAGCCAGCCAGTCGCTGATACAAAAGACCAGAAAAACTGAACGGACCGTGGCTGCAGTGTGTCTCTCATTTGGTATCCTGTAGCAGATGGGCTCAATTGCGAAGATCCGTTCTAAAGAGGTATTATACCCCTGTAATTTCTGGTAATTTTCAAAAATGATGCCTAGAGTCAGACAATTAAGAAATGTGAAGAAATTCGATCTGACCGACGAAGAACCTTTGATACCGCCTGTGCACAGGCAAAAATTCCCATGCTGATGATGAAAAAATTGCGAGTTCTTCTGCCCCTCTTAGTGTTCACAGTGGCGACCGTTCAGGCGCAATCAGCAGAGCGAGTCAATGGGATCGCAGCCGTGATCGATGGCACGCGAGTGGTGACGAAATCCGAAGTGCGTGAGGCCGTGACTGCCCAAACCGCGCTCCTTCAGCAACGAGTGCGCACCGGGCAAATGACCGCCAACGACTATCAAGCGACGGTCAAAAAGCTGGAGACGGATTCGCTCGATAGCTTGATTGAGCGCGAGCTCATTCTGCGCGAATTTGAGAAGTTGAATGGCGAGATCAAGGCGCAGTACATTGATGAGGATATTAAGCGCATCGTGCGTGACCAATTTGATGGTGATCGAGGGGAATTCCTCGAAGAATTGAAGACCAGCAATATCAGCTTGAGGAAATTCCGTCAGCTGCGTGAGAAGATGCTCGTAGTGCAGATGATGCGTCAGCGTGAGACCGGCGACATTCCGCCACCGACGCCCGAACAGCGGGACGCTTACCTCAAAGAGAATTCTGATCGGTTCCGCGAAAAGGACTACATTAAATTGCGCACGATCACAGTCTTGAAGACATCACAGATTCCGGGCACCACGCCAGAGAAGCAAAAGAAATTGATTGGAGAGATTCGTTCCCGCCTGGCCAAGGGTGCTGATTTTGAAATCGAAGCCAAGACCTACTCGCAGGACAGCCGGTCAGACCACGGCGGCGATTGGGGTTGGATTGATCGCGAAACCCTGAAGAAGGCGCTGAGCGATGCGGCATTCAAGCTTTCGCCCAAGACACTCAGCCAGATTGTCGAAGACAACCGCAGCTACTACATTCTCTACGTCGAAGCCAAACGTCCTGGAGCTCTCAAGCCAATGGCCGAAATCCAGGACAACCTCGAGAAAATGATCAAGCAGGAAGAGCGCAAAAAACGCCACGACGCCTGGATCGCCAGACTCCGAGAAAAGGCGACCATCAAGGTGAATGATTGATTCCGTTAGTTGTTTAAAGGGCGTGTGGTTACCGGGGATTTCGTGCAGAAAAATCCCTCTTAAGATCGCAATGGCGCTTACTCGCCCTCGAAGAGTTCACACTTTTCTACACAGCGAGGAAGGGCCTTCTGCCACCTCGCTTATGTAAGATGTGGGGGTGGTTGAGGTTGGTGCTCGGTTTTACATCGCTTGCCTGAATTCCGGCAAGTTTTAAGGGACGCGGACTATTAAGTAGGCACTCCGTTTTGGACGACAACCACTTTGAGTGGCGGAACTTACAGTTTCGATAACCTGAATTTCGGCGATTGCCTCTACGACTGAGCCTCCTCTGCCGATTCCGAGGAAAGACAGCCCAGGTTCCGCCCACCCGCGCTCATATTGACAGTTCGGGCGCACATCCCTATGTTCTTGAAGCATGACGAAATGCCCCGTTTTCCATTTTCACTCTTCCATTCTGAACGGAAAATGGCCGAATTTTTCGCCTTCCCGGCACCTCGACTCCGGGATATCACGAGCATACTTGCTCACTGCGCGATTGTTCACCTCTCCCTCAAACTCCATCCTCCCATGAATCCACCCCTGGAGATCAAAGTTCCTACCAATAATTTCTCCTGCGAGGACTGCGCGGTGGAAGAGGCGCGTGTCGCGCCCGCAGGCGGAAACGTGTGCAAACCGAAGTTCGCCATCGGGGAATTCGGCTTCATCTCGCTCGTATCCGACACCGAAGGGAACATGATCGGCCTGCATTCGTTGAAGTAACCTGTCATGCTCGCTCTCCATGAACATGGAGAGAATGTGTAGCCCGAGAATGGCTTGTCCAATTTCGAAAAAGCAGCAATGGAATGGATTCATGAAACACCTCCCCAACATCTTCGGCGGCCTGCTCGGCTTCGCCTTCATCGCCTTCAGTCTCATGTTTTTCCTGGGCATGATGCCGGAACAGCCAGCTCCGCCCGAGGGCTCGCCCGTGGCCATGTTCATGGGCGCGATGATGCCCGGTGGCTACATGCATTTCGTGAAATGCTGCGAGCTTCTCGGCGGAATCCTTGTCGCCATTCCGCTAACGCGGAACTTCGGACTCCTCCTCCTCGGCCCGGTCATCGTGAACATCCTCGCCTTCCACGCCTTCATTAGTGGAGGGCAAGGTTTGTTCGATCCCGTGCTCATCATCATCTGTCTCATCGCCGCCTACCTTCTCTGGGATGCGCGCGGGAAATTTCTCGGACTTCTAAACCGTAGATCCACCGCACCATGAAGGTATTGTTTTAACGAACGTGGACTGATAAATAATAAATTGAACACTCCTTTACGGACGACAACCACTTCGGGTGGCGGAGCCTACAGCTTTAATAATCTGAAATCTGGCGATTACCTCAACGACTGAGGGGACTGAATGAAACCGATGGGCAGGAAAGTGGTTGAAACTCTACGAACCCATTTGGCATACCTCAATGGGCCACTCAGGTTTGCAATCTGCGGCAAGATGCCGCAGCCACGTGGAGGCAGCTTCCAGCCGCCTTTGCAGACCTGACCACCACATTCATTCCCACCCTGGTCTGGGGCGATCATTGACCCGCATGGCCTCCGGTGCTAGTTTCGCGCACTTGCGGCGTCGCGCGGTTCTAACCTCCGCCCGGCGCCCGTCTACTTATGACCAAAGGGGCTGACAAAAAGAATCGTTACAAAGAGACGCTACTACTGCCGAAGACCGACTTTCCCATGCGGGCAAGTCTGGTTGCGCGTGAGCCAGAGCGGCTGGAAAAATGGGAAAGCAGCAAGCTTTACCAGCGAATTACGGATCGCCGAAAAAACGAGGGTGCCCCAAAATTCATCCTGCACGACGGCCCGCCCTTCGCCAATGGCGATGTTCACATGGGCACCGCGCTGAATAAAGTGCTGAAGGATCTGGTGGTGAAAAGCCGCACCATGGCGGGATGCTACGCGCCATACATTCCGGGCTGGGATTGTCATGGCCTGCCGATTGAGTTCAAAGTAGTGCAGCAGGCTCGCGAGCTGACGCCAGTGGAAGTGCGCCGGCGCTCTGACGCGTATGCGCGCAAATTCATTGATATTCAGCGCAAGTCGTTTCGCCGCCTGGGCGTACTGGGCGACTGGGACAATCCCTACCTGACATTGTCACCCGAATACGAAGCAGACATCGTGCGCGTGTTCGCAAAGCTGGTCGAGAAAGGTCTGGTCTACTCAAGTTTGAAGCCTGTGCAATGGAGCTATGGCGCGCAGACCGCTCTGGCAGAGGCAGAAGTAGAATACGAAGACGTCACTGATACCGCGATCTTTGTGAAGTTCGATATCAATGCCGGACCGCTGGCTGGTGAGTCGTCGCTTGTGATCTGGACGACGACGCCATGGACACTGCCCGCGAACCTCGGCATTGCCTTGAACAAGGATTTCGATTACGTGCGTGGCACATTCCGTCATGCGGAAGATGGTCGAGAAGCGGATCTGATTGTCGCCAAAGATTTGCTGGATTCCATTGCCGAGAAAACAGGGTTTGCGCTAGTGGGCGAGGGCACTGCGATGAAGGGGAGTGAGCTGGAAGGTGCCACGGCACGGCATCCATTTCTTGATCGAGACTCGAAAATTATCTTTGGAAAATTCGTTACCGCAGAGGCTGGAACGGGCGCGGTGCACATTGCCCCCGGGCACGGTAATGATGACTATCTGGCTGGCCGTGAAAATGGGTTGGAAGTGTTGTCGCCGGTCGATGATCTTGGAAATTACACCGAAGAAGTCGGATTGCCGGATTTTGTCGGGCAGCATGTCTTTAAGTGCAATGAGCCGATTATCGAAATGCTCGCCGCAAGCGGACATCTGTTAGGGCGCGAGCGTTATCGTCACTCCTACCCGCACTGCTGGCGGTCGAAGACCCCCATCATATTTCGTGCGGTGTCGCAGTTCTTTGTGCGCATCGATGACCTTCGCCCGAAGGCTCTGGAGGAGATCGACAAGGTCGAATGGCTACCGCAATGGGGGCGCAATCGCATCTATGGAACGGTGCAGTCGCGCCCAGACTGGTGCATTTCGCGTCAGCGCACCTGGGGAGTGCCGTTGCCTGTTTTCTACACGCCTGAAGGTGAAGAAATGCTCGACCCGGAACTCACTCGCAGGGTCGCCGATCTGATCGAAGAAGGCGGCACCAACCTCTGGTTTGAGAAGGACGATGCCTGGTGGAATGAAAAACTGGGGCTGCCTGCGGCGTCGACTCGTTGTCAGGATACGCTCGATGTCTGGATTGATTCCGGTTCAAGTCATGTGGCGGTCTTGGATCGCAGGCCTGAGCTGGATACTCCGGCCGACTTGTATCTTGAAGCAACCGATCAGCATCGCGGTTGGTTCCAGAGTTCGCTCATGCTCAGTGTCGGTTATCGTGACAAGGCTCCGTATAAGGCGGTGATGACGCACGGTTTTGTTGTGCGTCAACTTTCGAACAAAGAACGCCAGGCGCGAAAGAAAGCAGGGCTGTCAGATCAGAAGACGAAGAAGGTGTCGAAGTCTGACGAGAAAAAGGGGAAACCGATGGATGCGGCCTATTTTTACGACAAGTATGGGGCTGACATTCTGCGTCTGTGGGTCAGTAGTGTCGACTGGCAGAACGAGGTGCCCTTCGGTGAAGAACTGTTTGACCAGACGTCGGATACCTATCGCCGTATCCGCAATACGCTGCGCATTCTTCTTGGGAATTTGAACGGATTCGATCCCGCGAATGCAGTTGCGCCGTCAGAGTTAACAATGATCGATCGTTGGATTCTTGAGCGTCTGCATGCGGTCGTCGCAGAATGCCTCACAGCTTACGATAAGTATGAATTCCGCCGAGTGTTCAATGCTCTGAACCAATTCTGTGCGGTTGATCTCAGCAGTCTATATGTTGATATCACTAAAGATAGAATGTACTGCGATGCGGCTGATGGCCTGCGCAGGAGATCGGCGCAGACTGCGATGCATCAAGTATTTGAGTCGCTGACAAAATTGCTGGCACCAGTGCTGGCTTACACCGCTGATGAAGTATGGGAACATGCTGGTCACAGTGATTCCGTTCACCTTGAGGATTTTCCTGAGCCCGATCCGGAATTTGCCAGTGGTGAAGCGACGCGTAGTGTCGATGCCTTGCTGGAACTGCGGGCCAGTATCCAGCAGGAAATCGAGAAAGCACGGCAGGCCAAAACCATTGGTAGTAATCTTGAAGCGCGAGTGGAGGTCACGCTCGCCAAGGATCATCCGCTCGCCAGTATCGGTGAAGATCCAGAAACGTTGTCAGAGTTTTTGATTGTCAGTGATCTGACGATCATTGCCGGTGACGCAGCGGTGACGACCGTGGCAGTGACGCGCAGTGAGCACGAAAAGTGTGAGCGTTGCTGGCGATTCCTTCCCGGAGTGGGCAAGCATACTGAGCACGAATCACTTTGTGATCGTTGCGTTGACGTCGTCAGCTGACCGGGCCTAGCGGTGGGTTTCGACCCACCGCACGGCGTGCAACATGAGTTCCTTGCTGTCGCGCAGGCACAGTTTCTCGCGAATGTGCGCGCGGTGTGCATCGACGGTGCGTGGACTGCATTGGATGCGTTCCGCGATTTCTTTGCTGCCCAGGCCAGTGCCGAATAGTTCGAACACCTCCAGCTCTCGATCCGTCAGGCGTCCGATCGGATCTTCTGCAGCGGCAGAGCCCAGGCCACTGAAAAGTTCGACGATGCGGCGGGACATTTTTTCACTTACAAACACACCACCAGAGATGACGACGCGCACGGCTTCGACCAGTTTCTCTGCCGCCTCCTCCTTCATTACGTAGCCACGGGCACCTGCACGAAGCGCTCGCTCGGTATAGACTTCTTCGTCGTGCATTGAAACCACCAGGATCTTCACATTGCCATCGAGTGCATGCAGATCTTTGATCAGTTCGATACCGTTTTTATCAGGTAAACTGATGTCGACAACTACCAGATCTGGCCGCTTTTCAGTGAATGCCCGCATGGCATCGCGAGCTGTCCCAGCTTCGCCCATCACCTGCATGTCTTTCTCGAAGCTGATCAATCGGGCGAGGCCGAAGCGCATGACCGGGTGGTCATCGACCAGGAGAATGTTTTTCTTACTGCAGGTCGGCTCAGGCATGGCTGGTACTTTTTCGTGGGACGGTGACGGTGACATGCACGCCGCTGGTTTCCGGGGAAACCCCCGCTTCGATGGTCAATTCGCCGTCGAGAACTTCAGCACGATGGCGCATGCTCAGTAAGCCAAGGCCGTCTGATTTTGCAGATAGATTTTCTTTGGTGCCGTTGCCGTTGTCGCGCACAGACAGAAGAATCTGCTCGTCGGTGACTTCGAGATAGAAGGTGACTGCGCTGGCCTTTCCGTGTTGCACAGCATTGTTGGTAGCCTCTTGCGCGATGCGAAATAACTGCACTGCGATCGTCTGCGGGATTTCCGCGACGACCTCGCCTGCCAGAAAGCTGCAATCGATGCAGTAGACGATGCGCGACTGGCTGGCAAGATCCTCCAGTGCATGCTCCAGCCCATGCGTTTCAATGATGGCTGGTGCCAGTCCGCGGGCAATCCCGCGCGCGCGGATATTTGCATCCGTGACCATTTTTCCCAATTGCGCGAGTCCAGTGGCGTCAGCCTGGTAGAGGTCGCCCGCTTGCTTTTCCAGCACTTTCGCCAGACATCCAATTCCTGCCAACTGCTGGCAGAGGTCATCATGGATGTCCTGACCAATGCGTCGCTGTTCGCGCTCGCTTATATCCAGTGTGCGTTGCTCCAGCTGCTTCTGCACCGTGATATCGTTGGCACAAATGAGAACTGCTGGTTGATCGCTGGCTGGATCGTGATAGGCGGAGGCGCGCACCGCCACATAAATCTCATTGCCATCACTGCGGATCGACTTTGCTACGAATTCAAATGAGCCTTCGCTTGAGACGGTTGGGTAAACGCGGCTGGTGAAGCGATCTTTTTCTCCAGATGGAAAGATGCTTCTTACATTGCGACCAATCATTTCATCTTCCAGAAAGCCGTAGACATTGGTCGCTCCAGGATTCCAAGTGAGGACAGTTCCATCCGGAGCAATCAAAAATACGGCGTCGTGCACGTTCTGTAATAACTGCGCCTGATGCCGGACTTTTTGCTCTGCTCTTTTGCGTTCAGAAATGTCGACGATTGCCGCCAGTACCATTGTGCCTTCGGGAGTTTCGACAGGATTGAGGCCTACTTCCACTGGGAACTCGCTGCCATCTTTTCGCTGAGCAAAAAGTTCGCGCCCAGAGCCCATCTGGCGGGGCCTCGCGTCCTTGAGGTAAGCCTGCCGCATTTGCACGTGCGCCGATCGATAACGCTCAGGCAAAAGGACTTCCATCGGCTGGCCATTGATTTCTCCACGGGAATATCCGAAAATATGCTCAGCCTGTCGATTGAACAGGGCGATCTTGCCCTCAGGATCGACGATGACCAGCCCGCTGGGGACTGATTCGATTACCTCACGAAAGCTTTCGGCTGTGGTGATTTGACGCTCCATTTCTCGGATGCCTTAGCAGCAGACACCAGTCGGCGCCAGTATTGGTTCAGAATCTATTCATGAAATCGTTCCGATTAGGTTGGCCTATGGTGATTATACAATTGCCATTACGGGCTACGTAGGCACCTTAGGAGTTCGGCATCCGTTTACGATTCTCTATGAAAAATTTGTTCTACTCAATTTTTGTCTGGCCACTCATTGCTTTGGCTGGTTCGCCTGTCCTTGCTGATGTGGTTATTAATGAAATCCATTACAATGGCGAGCCGAATACGGCCTTAAACGAGTTTGTTGAGCTGCACAACACGGGTGCGGAGGCAGTCGATCTCAGTGGCTGGGTGCTGGACGATGGCATTGCTTATGCATTTCCAGATGGGGCGACGATTGCCGCTGGCGGGTATTTGGTTGTCGCAGAGAATCCAGCTTCTGTAGCTGGCAGTATAGGGCCTTACACGGGCAACCTTTCGGGCGATTCTGATCAGATCGTTATCAGAGACGCTGGTGGCATGAAGATTGATGAAGTGAACTACAAGAGTGAGTTTCCGTGGCCGATCGGTGCGGATGGTTCTGGCGCTTCGATGGAGCTGATCAACCCTGCCCTGGACAATGATTTGTCTGGTGCCTGGCGTTCCTCTCTGGTTCCTGGAAAGCAGACAGAACTTATGTTGTTAGCGCGGTCATCCGCAGGCTGGAGATGGAGGAAAGGAGATTCAGAAGCCTCTGATCCCGTAACAGCGTGGCGCGATCCCGCATTTGCAGAGGACGGAGCTTGGGTTGAGGCCCAATTACCTATTGGATTCGGGGGAGTCAATGACATGACCTTTAACACTACGATTGAAGGGATGCAGGGCGATTACACGTCAGTTTACCTCAGGGGAAGTTTTGTAGTAGCGCCAGGAGAAGTGCCACAGCGGTTGGAAGTGCGACACGCAGGAGATGATGGCGCGATCATTTGGATCAACGGAGTCGAAGTCACCCGCAGGCAAATGGCTGATGGAGAAATTCCCTTCGATGAAACTGCCGATTCGACTCGCAATGAAGGCACCTGGCTGGAAGATTTGCACGAAGATGCCTCCAGCTTTGTTGTGGAAGGTAGCAACACGATTGCGGTGCACTTATTCAACTCAAGCATCGGTGGTAGCGACCTCGGGATTGATCTCGAAATCGTTCGCCTGGCGTCACGCGATGACATCCCGCCAGCGCCCACTCCCGGTGCGCAAAATTCGGTTTTCAGCACTACGGTTCCTCCCGCAATTCGCCAGGTAAAGCATATGCCTGAGCAGCCAGCATCTGGTGCAGAGGCTGTAATTACAGCCAAAGTGACCGATCCTGACGGTGTCGCCAGCGTCATGCTGGAATACCAGATTGTTTTGCCGGGCGCTTATGTTCCGCCTTATCTCGCAAAAACATCGTCCGAACTGACACGCAATCCAACCGATCCGAATGAACCGAATCCGGATTACTTTGATGCCGCAAACTGGACGGCTGTGCCAATGCTGAATGATGGCACTGGTGGTGACGCTGCAGCCACGGATGATCTATACTCGGTGACCCTGCCGGGGCAAGTGAGCAGGGCACTTGTGCGCTACCGTATCGTGGTAGCGGATTCTTTAGGTGCATCTGTTAGAGTTCCCTACGACGATGACGAAAGCCTTAACTTCGCATACTTCGTGTATGATGGCGTTCCCGCGTACTTGGCAGACCGTCGCTCCGTTCTGGATGAGCCGCACACTTACTCAGCGGAGATCATGAATAGCATTCCGGTGTATCACATGCTCACCCATGAAGATGATTTTGCGCAGTGTGTTGCCTACAGCGGCAATCAGATTCCCAGCAACAACTACGATGCTCGCAAGGCATACAACTGGCGGGCGACCTTTGTCTACAATGGGAAAGTGTATGAAAATGTCGGTTACCGCCTGCGTCAACGTAATGCGCGTTATTCGGGAGGTGGAAAGCGGAGCTTCAAGTTTCGATTCAATGACGGAAACTACATTCAACTTCACGACAACGAAGGGAAGGAATATCCGACGAAGTGGCGTTCGCTGGCAGCGCATAAAATGCTGGGATCGCGCGGCAATTTTACCTGGGGAGTGGAGCAGGCTGCGAATCATCTGCTGTGGGACCTTGTCGATGTTCCTGCATCCAAAGCGCACTGGTTTCAGTTTCGAGTCGTAAAAGGCCCAGAAGAACGGCCAGAGGAAGAGAATGGGCAATATCTTGGCGATTTTTATGGGATCGAACTGGCAATGGAAGAATTCGATAAACGATTTCTCGATGCCCGCGGAATGAAGCCGGGCAATGTCTACAAGCTGATTACGGGCCGCACCAATGGCAAGGATGTGCAGCGCTACCAGGCACCGAATTCTGTAGATGACGCCTCTGATTTTTCCAATATTTTGCAGCGCCTGCGGCCCGCACGCGATGACCAGTGGTTGCGTGATCACGTGAACTATGACGAGTGGAATTGGTACCACACCGTTGTTGATGCCATTCGCCACTACGATGTCAGTAATGGCGATACGCCGAACAATGCGGAACACCTGAAGAATCGCGCCTATTATTTCGAACCTGCTGAAGGACTTGAGTTGGGCAGGCTCTGGCTCATGCCCTGGGATTCAGACACCAGTTGGGGGCCGAACTGGAATGGTGGTGTCGACTGGTGCAAGAATGCCATATGGGATACCCGAAATGGATACAATCGTCCGGATTTTGCTCGCGACTACCAGAACACGGTGCGCGAATTCCGTGATCTGATATGGACGGAAGATCAGATTATTCCATTGTTAGATCGGCTTGCCGCGACGATCGCTCCATTGGTTTCTGCGGATCGCGACCGATGGCGGTCAGCAACGTCAACTCCAGGCACTGGCAGGGAGACTTCTCCTGCCCTCGATGGTGTGATCGAAGATATGAAGGAATTTGCCTTTAATCTGGATGGCAGTACCCGCGACTCGTGGACAGGTGGCACCTGGGGCGGAGGAGCCGCCAGCCGTGAGTCCATGGATACTGGAATCTCCGGCAGAGAAGGGCGCCATAAGTTTCTCGACTGGCTGGCGGATGATCCTGAGATCCCGGGAACGCCGACGATCACCTATTCTGGTGTAGCGAGTTTCCCCCAGGATGGTCTCGCGTTCTCAAATGCTGCCTTCACCGATCCAGAAGGTGCAGAGACATTTGGCGCAATGGAATGGCGGGTGGCGGAGATTGCTGATGAAGCTGGCACTGTGGAAATGGAGTTCAGGGCTGAGTGGGAAAGTGGTGAGTTGACTGAATTCGTCGACCAGGTCAACGTGCCGGCCGCTGCGGTGAAGGTAGGCCGCACTTATCGTGCTCGTGTGCGCCATTGTGATGCCACAGAGCGCTGGAGCCACTGGTCAGCGCCGGTTGAATTCGTAGTGTCCGCACCGATGATCGCCGGCCATCTCGAAGGCCTCGTGCTATCGGAAATAATGTATCACCCAGCTGGGCCAACGGACGCCGAGCGGGCGATCAATAGCGATTGGTCGGGTGATGACTTTGAATGGATCGAACTCGCAAATGTCGGCGCCGTTCCGCTTGACCTTGCCGATATTCGATTCACTAAAGGCGTTGAGTTCGATTTTGCCACGTCGGCGAAAACGTCGATTGAGCCGGGCGAACGAATCGTCGTAGTCGGCAACACTGCAGCATTCAATGCGCGCTATGGATTTTCCGAATCACCGGCGTGGGTGGCAGGTCAGTTCAGTCGCAATTTGTCCAATAGCGGTGAGCAGCTGAAGCTGTCGTTCGGCGGAGGAACTGCGATTCGCGATCTGACCTACGATGATGCTGCTCCGTGGCCGACCGCCGCAGATGGCGATGGATTCAGCTTGATTCTCATTGGAGAAGCTGCGGTGCCTGACCATGCAATGGCAGCCAGCTGGTTGTCGGGCGGCGTCATTGGTGGCACGCCGGGTGCCTCGGAGCCTTCTGGCTTTACTGGAGATCCTGATGCAGATGTCGACGGTGATGGAATGAACGCATTGTTAGAATACGCCCAGGGTGGAAACGATAATGATGGCAGGCGCGTCGCGCCGGTTGCAGTCACCGTCGATGGCAATACCATTCGATTCCTCGTCCCGCGCAATGCGGCGGCTGGAGATGTCACCTTCCTTTTTGAGATCAGTGATGATTTGCAAAATTGGACAGCAACAGATTTCTCCGGCTGGGAGAGTGCTAATACCGCCATCTACTCCCTGCCAGGCGACGGCAAAGCTCAGCTATGGGGGAGGACGCGTGTGACGTTGCCTTAATTTTATTCTACTGTGAGAATACCGTTCATGAGTTGGAAGTGACCGGGAAACGTGCAGACGTAGGGGTAGGCCCCTGGAGTTGCTGGGACGGTAAACGTGAGGTCTTGTTGCTCGCCGCTATTGAGAAGGCGCGTGGCATGCAGGATTTCAGGTAGATCGGGCACGTATTGCTTCTCCAGTGCTTGCGTATCATTGATCACCATATCGATCGATGCCATTCCCACTTTTTCCATTGAGCCAGGTGCGCAAAGGATCAAGTTGTGAGGCAAGTCACAGTCGTTCACAAATCGAAGTGTCACTTTTTCTCCGGCTTTTGCAGTGAGTGACTTCACGTCGTAGAGGAGTTTTTGCGGGATGGTTTTGATGACGATCACTCTACCCAATTCGTCAGTCACGGCTTTCTCCTTTTCGTTCACCACGCCGAGTGCGATCATCAGCGGCTGTGTCAGCTGGCGCTTCGCTTTCTCGATCTTCGTCGCCAGATTCGTGATGTCATCAGCGGTTGCCTGCTGGCGATAGTTTTCAGCAACGGTGATGGCAAGTGGTTTCACGGCTCCCGATTTACCGATTTGCCGGAGTTCAATGTCATCCCAGAATGCGGTGCCAGTGGCGTGGCCCCAGCCGCCGAACAGGCAATTGATTTGGATCGTCTCACGTTCATCTGTTTTGAAATCCATGCTTACCTGCTTCCAGTCACTGGTGCCCTTTACGGCAGGTGTCCGTGGTTGTCCCGGCAGGGCATGCACGTTGAGCAGGGCACCCTGCGCGTTGTTGCCGCGGGTGCGGATGCCCTCAGTTTTGATCCAGGCCGTGAGTCGATAGTTTGAAATCGGCGATACTTTGACCTCCTGGAACATGCTGGAATCAGACCCTTCTTCTGAATTGATCTGCAGGCAGTAACCAGAGCCGCCACGGCCTGGAGAGATCGATTGATGGGCGGCAGTGCCTGAGTAAGTGCGTGCTTTCCAGTGCTTAGGCAGTGTGCCATCGAGTTCGGCGAAATCTCCGTTGGTGAAAAGGTCAGGGTTCGACTGGTTTGACGACGATTCCTGTTCGCTGGTGAGTGTTGCTTCGTCAGAAGCATCGAGTGCTGCCAAAACGAATCCCGCTGAATGCTGCGCGGCTGCAACGATCGCTGCATCTCGCAAGACGGCGTCGTTTTCGATTTGTCGATTGCGATGGCTGGCTGCAAATATCGCCTGACCAGTGTCAGCGGAGGCAGGGCATTCGGAAAGGGCCAAAAGCGCATCGCGCAATGTGCGGGCATCCGGATCCTCCAGCAGGCCAGATTCGAGCACTGCCTTCACTAATGCCTCTGACTTTGGCAGGACGCTCAGAGCCGTCCGGCGCACGGCTCTCGCTGGGTGGTTCAGTGCTGCGCTTGCGGCCTGGACAGCCATTGAGTCGCCTTCACTAAACACTCCCAGACCATGCAGTGTCCATAGCGCATGGTGGGCGCCTGGATTGATCCCTGTGGAGTCAACAGTCGTGTCGCGCACCAACTCTAACAATCTGCCCACAACGTCTTTGTTTTGTCGCTCGACCAGCAATCGCTGGGCATGCATGCGCCAGAGCTGGTTGTCGTTGCGCAGCGCGTTCACCAGTTGTTCCGGTTTCTCTTTCGACAACTCTGGAAATGCCACGTCCCTTGCCTTATTCCATGCGATGCGATAGATGCGACCGTGCTTCTTGTCGCGCAGCGGCGTCATGTAGGCATTGCCACGACCCGTTTTGGCATCGTAGCCGCCGCGTTGTTTGGTGGGGGTCGGATTGTGTTGAATGATCACATTGTACCAGTCTGCCATCCACACTGCGCCATCAGGCCCGACGTCTGCCGCGACCGGAGCTGACCACGCGTCAGCGCTCGCATACAAGTTGCCGCCATTGACAGTTTGGATCGAGGTGCCAACCTCGTTGATCATGCCGGAGTAAAGGAGGTGTCCTGTCGGGCCGCAAATGAGCGCTAATTTGTTCCAGTATTGGCTGGGGAAATTTCTAGCAGTGTAAAATTTGTGACCAGCCGCTGCGGTGAATCCGCCAAACACATCCACTTGACGCACATTGGGCGTGATCGGATAGAAATCGCGTGTGACATCCGCCCGCGGTGTAGATGGCTGCTTCAAAGATGGGGCGGTGTCGTAGTACCTTTTCGGGAATGTCAGGTACCAGCTGGGATTATTGTTGGCCGTCGAGCCGATAACGTCTCCGTCCTCAGTCAATCCCAGTCCCCACGTATTGTTGGTCGTGTTCTGCAGGAATTCGATTTCCGAACCGTCTGGCTTAAACCGAAAGACGCCCATGCGGAACTCATGTTGCTTGCCGCCCACGATTCCCTTGAACCCGGAATAGCCGACGGTGCCCCAGATCCAGTTGTCGTATCCCCATTGGAAATTGGAAGGGCCGGCATGCGTGTCGCCCATATTCCACCCATCGATGAGGACTGTGCGCTCGTCACTGATGTCATCACCGTCAGTGTCCTGCAAAAAAAGGATCTGACTGCCATTGGTGATGATGACGCCATCGTTCGCGAAGCAGATGGTTGTAGGTATGCTGAGCTTGTCGGCAAAGGTGGTGAACTTGTCTGCCTCGCCGTCATTATCCGTGTCTTCCAGGATGCGCAGGCGATCATTGCCAATATTGCCTTTTTGTAGATTGTTAGGATAGTCGATCGTTTCGAGAATCCACAGCCTGCCCCGCTGGTCCCATGCCATGGCGATTGGATTTACGATATCTGGCTCCGAGGCGAACAGCTCAAGATCCATGTCCGCTGGCACCTGTGCGTATTTCATCGATCGCGCAGGTGATAGTGGTTCCTGCATCTTCGGCGGAGGATCGCGCCTCTCGTAGTTCGGCAGCACGGCATCTTCGTAATTGAATGGGGCAAGCTCCAGTTTCTCGAGGTCTTCTTTTGCTTGGTCTCCTACGGCCCAGAGAATTCCGCGCTCAATGAGGTCGACGAATCCAGCGTTTCCCCATGTGCGTTCATCGTGACCGTAAGCGGTATAAAAGACGCGTCCTTTTCCTGGCGTTCTGACCCATGTCCATGGCTCGCCGCTGCGCTGCTGAAGAATTGTCCGATCAGATGCATGCATTTCATGGACGTAGGTTTCATCCCAGGTTTCGAAGCCCTTGAATCCTTGCATGATAGGGTGATCGGGATTGACGATGTCCGTATCGAAAATGCCTGTGCCATGGGATTTAAAACGCGCTCCCACCAACTGCGTATAGCGCATCGAGTTGAGGAAGCAATACGATGCACAGTGGAGTGGAATGAATCCGCCACCTTCGTAAACATAGGTCAGTAATGCCTTCTCCTGATCTGGAGAGATCTCAGTGGTGTTGGCGTAGACGATCAGGCCGTCGTAGAGCCCCAGCGTCTCAGGATTCAGGTCGCTTATGTCTGCTGTGTAGGTCACATTGATCCCTTTAATTCCCATCGCTGCAGCCAGCTGCTTGAATCTCGCCTGCGGCTTATGGTGGCCGTTGTCTCCCAGGAAAAGGATTTCCAGGCGCGAGCCACCAGCGATAGCGGTAGCGGAAGAAAGTATGCAAAGGACAGCAATCGCATTCGCGATGAACGAACGGAGATGGGGGATTGAAACGGTGCTCATAGTAGATGTTTGATTCGATGAGTATGAAAGCCAATCGAGCCGATTCACAAGAACCAAGAACCGATTGCCTGAGAAATTGATGCTGTGTGGATATTGGCTACATCCTGTCAGGAAATCCGCTGATAATTTCTCGAATAACCAGCAAAACCACCCATGTTTGAAATCTATCAAAGCGAGAAGAGCAAGAAATTCCATTTTCGGCTGAAGGCGAAGAATGGGCAAATCATCCTCACCAGTCAGGGCTATAGCGACAAATCTGGTTGCAAGAACGGGGTCAAATCAGTGGCCAAAAACGCCGCGAATGATGCCCGATTTGAAATCAACACAGCAACCAACGGAAAGCGGTATTTTAGTCTGAAAGCCAGCAACGGCGAAATCATCGGCACCAGCTAAATGTATGCCGCAAATGATGGAGCAAACAAAGGAATCGCCTCAGTCCGTGCCAACCAGGATACGCCAACGACTGACCTGACCGCATAGGGAGAAGGTGTCCCTGTTTATTGCCTGTAACTCTCTGATGAAGAGAGGATTGAGATGTAATCGGATATTTTTCAGCCTCCCGGTTGACAACGTCAACGTTGAGCGTAATATGGCCACTCTTCGGTCATCGAAGATCACACGCGCCAGTAGCTCAACTGGATAGAGCACCTGACTACGGATCAGGAGGTTTGGGGTTCGAATCCCTACTGGCGTGCTTTTATTATTAAGGAGTTACAAGAATTTAGCAAGGTTGGCCATTCAATCTGGTGCCAGTATAGTGCCAGTTCCCACGGTGGAAATGCTGCTTGTGCCTGTAAAAACAGGGTTCCTGTAACGATCAGTCTTGAGCCAGGATTCCGGAAAGCT
>JBNMNB010000021.1:0-48803 GCA_051270635.1 Verrucomicrobiales bacterium
CAGATCGTTTCTATCCCGGCATTTTTTGATTCAAAGTTGCGTAAACGTGTTACCAAGGAGGGCTTGAATTGGCTTATGAATGCCAGGTTGCAAAAAACGGTGTTCCTGGGACTTTGCGATGCCATGGGAGAACTGCGCGCCTACTTGGTCGGAATCCCTAAATCAAAGTTTGGGATTTACTCCGTTCGCGTTATCGAGGCCTGCAGCTTCGATGTTGATGGCAGTGGACTCACGCGTCTCTTAGACTTGGCAGCGACGGGGCCAGAAGAGGCCGGATTTCCTGCTCAAACGGATCTCCTTATTCTGTCGTCGCTGAACTCAGCTGCGCGTCCACTTTCCGGTTGGGCGATCACCAGGAAGTGGCACACCAACCTCTATTTCCAAGTTCCAGCTTCTCTGGCTGACACTGAGAAACTGTGTCAGCCATCAGAGGGCGACGCGCTCCTGCTCTAACAGTCGGGTTTCTGCCGGAGGTCGACCGAGTGCCCATCTGTCAACTGGGACAATGCAAGATGATTTATCAAAGTTGCGAATAAGTGCAATAATTGCAATCATCTATTGTAATAATGAGATGGCTCGTTACATTAGTACGAATTCTATTACAAATGCGGCAACCATCATTAACCCTTCCTGTTCTAATGACATTCTGGCGCGGTCGCTCGGAAAGTCTGACGATTTTGGGTTCCGTGATGACGGTCGGGGTCTTGACCATGTGTGTGAAAGCTATGGGCTTCGCCAAGGAACTGGTCGTGGCGAACTATTTTGGCACATCGGACGTAATGGATGCATTCGTGATTGCATTCATGATCCCATCGGTCGTCGCGGCCGTATTGGCTGAAGGACTTCCTGACGCATTGCTGCCAGCCTACTCAGAAACAGCCGCAAAGAATGGAAAGCAGGAGGCGGATGCATTGGCCGTCAATTCGATCTGGGTTTACTTCGGGACGCTGCTTGTTGCTTTTGCAGGGCTGCTCTTTGGTGGAGAGCATCTCATACGGCTCTTTGGCGCGAACTTCAGTGCAGAGAAGCTGGCTGTGTCCGTGAAGATGTATTGGGCGCTCCTGCCTTTCGTCGTTTTTTACGGAATGTCGCATGTTTTTGGAACGTTGCTTCAGGCGAACAAACGTTTTGCACTCGCAGCTGCAACGCCATTGCTTGTACCAGCCTGTTCCGTCGTCGGTCTGCTCGCAGGGTACGACTCTATGGGAATCTATGGCTTGATTGCAGGTGTAGTGACGGGCTCGGCGCTGCACCTCGCCGTCCTCTATTATGCTTTCCATCAGCAGTGCGATCGAAGTCTATTCGTTTGTGGACCGTGGACACCTGAAGTGCGTTCGGTGATTCGGGAAAGCTTTCCGCTGTTGGCGGGAGGAATTGTCATGTATGGCACTACACTTGTTGATAATGGCATGGCGGCATGGCTGGCGCCGGGAAGTGTGGCTGTGTTAGGTTACGGCGGCAGAATTTGCAGCTTAGTGCTTTCTCTCGCTGCGATTTCTGTTGGCAAGGCCATACTTCCTTACCTGGCAGACAACGTTGCTCACGGGCAATGGGATCGCCTCAAGCAGACATTATTCCAATTCTCGGCGTTGATTGCTGTTACGTGCCTTCCCGTGACGCTCATCCTCTGGATGTGGGCACCGGAAATTGTCGCCATCCTTTTCGAACGCGGTAGTTTCTCAAGCTCTGACACCGCCCGCGTAGCCGGGGTACTTCAATACTATGGGCTGCAGATTCCATTTTACATTGTTGCGGTGCTTGCCTCGCGGGTTGTGATCGCCCTTCGAGCTTCCCGATTCATCCTGATCGTCGCGGTATTCAATCTCACGGCCAACATTCTCTTCAACTATCTGTTCATTCAGTCTCTCGGAATCAATGGCATCGCGCTGTCAACTGCAGTTGTCCATCTCGTCTCTGCCCTGATGCTATATAGTTACATTTTTCGCGAGATCGCCAGACGCAAATCGAGTTGCTCAGCACTCGCTCCTACTACCACGACACTCTTATGAGAACCGGATCCCCTATAGAAACGGCAGACTGGCTTGAGCCTCCCAGTAACACTGCAGCTTCCCCGAATGCCAAGCCCGCATCCGTCGATACCAAGACAGTATCGTCGTCGTTAGAAAGACGATCATTAGCCGCCGCGGCTAAGCCGCTGCTCGACCGATTTGGGGGAACCACCTGGCTTGCTGTCGATATGTTCGTTGCCGCGATCGCAGTCAGTGCGGCCTATTGGCTGAGTCCGTTCTCCTCCGAAGCATATGCTGCGATCGGGCATCTCGATCCAATTCGTTGCGCTGTGATTTACGCCGCACTCATCGCCATCTTTGGGAGAATCTGCGGTCTTCAAGATACACTTCAGAATCGTCATGAGTGGAACGTGTTGGCGAAAACCGCACTTGTTGTCAGTCTCGCCATTCTTGGGTTGGCAGCCATTTCGATGTGGGTCTACTACATGAAAATTGGACGATACATTCTCGGGCTTTCCGCCATTGCCAGTGGTTTCGGGCTCTACGCCACGCGAATTCTGATCTGGCGATTGGCAAAGGATCACTGCCAGAGAGTTTGCTTTATTGGCAGCAAACAATTCTGTGGAGCCGTTCGCGAGATGGTGAATTCCCAAGCCAGGCCTGTTGAGACACTGACGATCCATCTGCCCGAGGGCGTAGATAAAAACAGTAGCCAGGCAGGATTGGCGTTAAATCAAAACGGTTCCGAATCTTCGTTCACACTCAGTCAAGGGATTGCGCAAGCAGGACGTGATGAATCGGAATTTTTCGATCTGCAGGCGTGGGCAAAGTGCCGACGTATTGATGAAATCGTGGTGCATGGACACGCTCCTTCGTATCTTCAAGCAAAGCTGCTCCGCTGCCTCGATGAAGGCATTCATGTAACGGGCTATCCAGAGTACGTGGAGCGCAATTATTCCTGCGTTCCAGTTAGTGAAATCGATCACGAATGGTTCCTTAGCGCCGACATTGAAAGCCTGCATCCTTATTACAGAGTCCTAAAACGCCTTTCCGACATTTTGATCGCAGCGATCGGGCTCGTTCTCACTGCTCCCATATTGGGGATCGCCGCCCTGCTCATTTGGATAGAGGATCGCGGCCCAATTTTCTACCGACAGGTGCGAGTCGGCGAGCGCAACAGGCGTTTCGAAATTCTCAAGCTCCGGAGCATGCGAGTGGATGCTGAAACCGAAGGAGCTCAATGGGCAAAGGAGAAAGACCGCAGAGCGACGCGGATAGGTCTCATCTTGCGTAGAACTCGAATCGACGAGATCCCACAGTTTCTGAATATTCTCAACGGAGATATGGCGTTTATCGGACCACGTCCAGAGAGACCGGAGTTCGTGGAGATGCTGGCGGAACAGATACCGTTCTACGGTCAGCGGCATCTCGTGAAGCCAGGGCTTACTGGTTGGGCTCAGATCAGTCACACCTACGGCGGCAGCGTCGCCGATGCTCTCGAGAAGCTTAAATACGATCTCTACTACGTAAAGTATGCGAATCTCGAACTCGATATCCACATCGTGATCCGGACGATTGGAGCGGTGATGAAAGGATCAAGGTAGTAAGGAATGAGAGAGCAAATGACAACGACGAACTGCTGGGCGGAAGGTGCCCCCACGGAGGCTGTACCGCGAGGGTGGCTAATGGCGCTTATCGTTGCACACGTACTGCTCGTGATCCCTTACACCACTGGTGCGATGGCATGGGGATATGCCAACGGGTTAGTTCCAGTGCGACCTGCGTTCCTGATGGTCGCAGCAGGAGGAATCAATCTGATGCTTGTTTTCAGGAGAAAGCCGGACCTGACGATCGTATCGGGCCTTATTCTCGCGCTTCTCCTGATGCGGGTGTTCGAAGTGGGGATTCTTTTTCGTTATCCACACCCGGACGGTCGCCTATCCCAGTTGATTAGTATCGCAGCAATGCTGTTTATGGTCGGTTCGATCGTGGCGACGTCTGGTGTACTGTATCGGATATCGAAGATTCCAATCCTGATTGTTGCCGCTGCGACCGTCTGCATATGTAGTCTAGTGAATGTCGCAGAGTGGGCTGGATTCGTTTCAATGAGCACCGTTCCCGGAAGGTCTGCCGGGTTTCTCGAAGACGCTAACAACTCGGCGATCGCGATCGCAATGATGACCGCAGTGTTTATTACTCTGAGTGAACGTTTCTCCCTGAACTGCGTCATTCTCGGCATTGGAGCCACCGGTGTAATGCTGACCCTGAGCCGCAGCGGATTCTTGATCTATGGATTGATCTGCGTCGCCTTCGTATTGGGCAACTTGCGTCAACACGCGCATCGATTTGCGCTGATGGGCTTCGGTTGCGCGGCTGTTGCGGGATTGATCGCTGTCGTCGGCAGCACCTCTTTCTTTCCGGAAAGCGGCGGGGGATATAAAAAGAACCGCAATGTCGAGCAGCGTATGGCAGCAATCTTTCAGGGAGATGTAAGGAAGATGGGATCCAGTGAACGCATGAAGGATCTCAAGGATGGGCTGGCGGCCGTTGGGGAGGCTCCGGTTTTTGGAATGGGGATGGGAGCTGGAACGAAGCTATACCAGCCTCACAATCAGATCATCAGCATATGGATTGACCTGGGACTCATCGGAGTCGGCCTGTTCGTCGCGATCGTCAGCGCGTTGGCTGTCTCGTCGGTGCTGTCCGGATTTCGTGCATTCTACTGTGTCATTCCTCTCGTGGGATTCATTCCGTTCAGCCAGTTTCTCGTTCATTTCACGCCCTATTGGTACGGAGCAATTGTTGCCTCGTTCGTTCTCGCGAGCCGTGTGTGGAGTTTGCGTGCAAGCAGGGCGACTCAACAGGAGCAAATATCGCCACAACCTTCATTGTTAGCATCATGACAGACATCATTCACATTTTTTACAGTGGGGTGGGGGGCCAGGGAGGCGTAGTCTTTCCGCTGATCCGTCAGGGAATGTCGGAATCGAAGCACGCGATTGCGTTCTATGGAGTGGAAGAACTTGCTCCCGCCTACATCTCCAAGTGCGAGGAGTTAGGTATTCCTTATCGTTACTTTAAGAAAGAGAAAGGGCTCTCGTTAAAAGCTCAGAAAGAGATGGCCAGCTGGATGACCGAGTTGAAGCCGCGGGCGGTTTTAGCACATAGCCCGGCGACGCTTTACAGTTGCCGCCGCCTGAAGCGGAAACTTCCGGATACCAAAATAGTAGCGGTCGAGCATCATCCGAATGTACTTAAGCGGCGCAAAGAATGGATCTTGAGCGCGATTGCCCATTATGCCGCCGATCATGTGGTCTTCCTCAGTGAAACTTACAAACAAGAGGTCAAGAAACGGATCGGACCTTTGTTTCGGGAGTCGAGAGCAAAAATTATTCCCAACGGACTAGAACTCGAACAGTACATCGATGTACGATCTTCCGGATGTGGTCATGGACCGGAACTAACTATTGGAATGCAAGGACGCATGGTTGAGGTAAAAGATTTCGCAACACTGCTTCGGGCGTTTTCATGTGTTTCTACGACTCTTGTGGAGAGAGCAAATGTTCATCTGGAGTTTGCGGGAGACGGTGAAGACCGTTCGGCTCTTGAGAGGCTTGCCGCTGAACTTCAAATTGAGCATCGGGTCCGCTTTCTCGGCATGCTCAGCCATGATGCGTTGATCACCAGGATGAAGGACTGGGACATCTTTGCGTTGTCCACATTAGGCGAGACGATGAGTATTGCGTTAATGGAAGCAATGGCGTGCGGACTGCCTGTAATCACCACGGATGTGAGCGGAGTTGCCGAATTTGTCAGAGGACGCGGGAACGGAGTGCTTGTCCCTCCGCGGCAACCCGAAGCCATGGCGAAGGCTCTTGAGGATCTCATTTCCGATCAGGGACGGCGAGCAGATTTGGCTGCTCAAGCTGCGCGTTACGCAGACGAATACCTGTCAGTAAAGCGCAGCTGGGCGTCGTATTTTGAACTCATTGGAACTCCATTGGCATCCGGCTCTTAACATAACATGAAGGACTCAATTCTTACAAGAGCTGCAATCCGCTGGATCGCACGAAGTGGTCTCCCGCTTCTCACGAGGTCTTTTCGAAAGAACGGTGTCTGTGTGGTCATGTTCCACGGCGTGACTGATCAAAATCATTCGGGGTTGGAAAATGGTTCAGATCTAAACATCGACATTGGCGTGTTTCACAAGATTTGCAGGATACTCGCAGCGAAATATTCGGTTGTTTCACTGGATGAAGTTACAAACGCACTACACTCTGGATGTCCGCTTCCCGACCGGGCAGTGGTGCTCACTTTCGATGACGGCTACGCTTCGAATTACCATCTAGCCTACCCAATACTGCGCCAGTATGGACTGCCAGCCACGATTTTTCTGGCAACGGACTTCGTCGATAACAACGCATGGCTGTGGCATGACAGAGTTGAGTATGCAATTGGCCATTCCTCGAGACGCTCACTGGAAATTGGCGGGACGCTTGGGAATATCGACATCAAGGGTGCAATGGAAAAGAGAGATGCCCTTACGGTGATACCAAATTGGCTAAAGGCGATTCCACAGGAGGACTTGCTGGTCGAAGTGGCGCGGATCGAATCATTATCGGATTGTTCGCTAGCCACTGCAGTCGAAATTCCAAATATCTACAAGAGTCTGGATTGGTCACATGTTGCGGAGATGGAACAGTCGGGGTTGATTTCGTTTGGAGCCCACACGCACCAGCATCGAATCATCGGGCGCAGCGAAAAATCGACAGCAGAGAGCGAGATTAAAACGTCCAGAGATCTGATACTCGGACACACTGGGAAGATGCCCCAGCATTTTGCGTATCCGAACGGGCAACCCGGGGATCACAACGAGTGGACTCGCGAGATATTGATCGACTTGGGATTTCGTTCGGCGGTGACTACCGAGAACGGATTTAATAATATTGGGGGTAGTGATCCATTTATGCTTAAGCGCATTGGATCGGGGATCGATCACAGACATCTGGACGTTCAGGCATCGGGCGCGCTGGATTTTGTCAGCAAGGTCCGGTCGGATCTACGCAGGCAATTGCCAGTCCGCCGGGTATCAGAACACAACACAGCTTCTGTCGGCGTATGAGCGGAACTACAAAAATAATGCACGTGACGACTTCCGTTGCCGGTGGAGGAGCTGAAATGATGCTCTGCAACATGCTGGAGCGGCTTGATCCGGCACGCTTTGAGAATATCGTCGTGACAACTCAGGATGCAGGCATGCGGTCGCCAGCCCCGCGAATACGCGAAAGCGTCTCCGCATTCTATGATCTAGGAATCACCTCGATCAGGTTCAAAGGATTACTTGCGCTGTTTAAGATTATCCGCAAAGAACGACCGGACATCGTTCAAACGTGGATGCATAAGGCCGATTTTTTTGGAGGCCTGATGGCTAAATTCGCTGCTGTTCACAATGTTGTATGGGGCATTCATTCGCGTGATGTGTATCAATCTCCAGGTGGCGACCAATGGAAAGTAAGCTTGTTCAAGAAGCTGCTTGGAGCAGCATCCTGGCTGATCCCGAATCGGATTATTTCTTGTTCAAGGTCGGCGGTCGAAAGTCATCGGGAAATGGGTTACTCCCGTCGTAAAATGGAATGGATCGGCAATGGTGTCGACATCGAACGGTTTCGCCCGAACGCCGACGCAGCGCTAAGACTGCGTGCAGAACTCGGTATTCCAGCCGAGGCACAGGTCATCGGTTTCGTTGGACGGTTTCATCCAGTTAAAGACATTCCAACGTTCCTCGAAGGCGCTGCGATTCTCCTGCAGCGATCCCCTGACGTCCATTTTGTTCTTTGTGGAGACGCTGTGTCCGAGTCACTTGATCCGGAGATCGCAGCAGCCATCGACCTGTTCCCGAGTCGTGCGCAGTTGCACTTTTTACCATTCAGGGAGGACATCGAAAATGTTTACCCGCTCTTTGATGTTTTTTCGCTCACTTCCGTCAGTGAAGCTTTTCCAATGGTGTTGCTCGAGGCCATGGCATGCGGGATTCCTTGTGTCTCGACCGATACCGGCGATGCCCTGGCAATCATCGGAGAGACTGGAAAGGTCGTGCCAACGAAAGACTCACAGAGCCTGGCGGCGGCCTGGCACGATCTGCTGGAGCTGCAGAGTGACGAGCGTGATCTCATGGGAAATGCCGCCCGCAACCGCTGCCGTGACGATTTCAGTTTATCAGCGTGCGTGGCACGCTACGAATCTGTTTATCAACAATTAATGACTCAATGAAAATGAAGAAAAAGACCAGAATTATTCACGTTGTGACGGGCCTCGATGTAGGCGGCGCGGAAGTGATGATGTGTCGGCTGTTGGAACGGTTCGATCGCGACGCATTCGAATTTTCTGTGATTTCGCTTCGTCCTCTCGGCCCGCTGAGCGGTCGCATTGAAAAGACGGGCTTGGAGCTGCGCAGCCTGGGCATCACGGGGATGTTCTCGTTAATTGCGGGTCTTTTCAGCTTGCTTGCCACCCTTCGTCGGGAGAAGCCGGATATCGTGCAGACCTGGATGTATCACGCTGACCTTGTAGGGAGCGTAGCGGCATGGCTTGCCGGAGTTCCTCGCATCGTCTGGAACGTGCAGCACAGCACCCACTGTCCCAAGGGTATCAAGCTTACGATGCGCTTGGCAACATGGCTTTTGGCTCGCCTGTCCCGACACCTTCCCGATGAGATCATTGTCTGCTCCCGAGTGTCAATCGCTCACCATGTCGCTCAGGGATACGACACGAAGAAGATGACCTACATCTGCAATGGAGCGGAGACGGATGTGTTTACTCCTGACGTCGAAGCAGGCATGAATTTGCGAGCGAATCTCGGAATTCCACAAAACGCCAAGGTCATCGGCACAGCTGGCCGGTTTCATGCCCAAAAAGACTATCCGACGTTCTTCGAAGCCGCCATCCTGCTCCAGGAAGTCGAGCCTGACGTTCACTTTGTTGCTTGCGGCCCTAGTGTAACTGCTGATAACCCGAAAATTCAGAAATTACTTTCAAGTTCGAAGTTTCCTGAACGGTTTCATTTGCTCGGCGTCCGGTCGGACATGGAGAAAGTCTACCCGGCCTTCACTGTTTCGACACTGTGCTCCGCATTTGGCGAAGGATTCCCACTGACCCTTGGGGAGGCGATGGCCTGTGGTGTGCCATGCGTTGCCACTGATGTTGGCGACTCCGCTGAGATTATCGACGATGCTGACCGCATTGTGAGCCCCGGGGATGCGCAAGGTCTGGCCAACGCGTGGCGATCGATTCTTAATTTGTCCGATGAAGACCACTGCACGTATCGGAAAGATGCTCGGAGTCGGATCGAGACTCAATTTGGTCTGGATGATACAGTACGCCGATACCAAGAAGTTTATCGTGGTTTGATGTTGCAGGGCCGGCAGTCGGTGGAGGTTATCGAAACTCAGCCCTACGAAGTGGCGTAACACATTAGTTAGTATGAACGCGGCACTAAAACCATGGGCTGTTGAATCGCCTCAGATCAAAGTCGATGGGGCGGCCAGGCACACTATTGGCTTCCGGTTCTCTTCTATAGTCCTGTTGCTGGGAGTGTTGTCGCTTTTGTACACAGGAATATGTTTTATATCCTATTCGTCTGTTCCAAGTGCGGACGAAGCATGGTACCATGTGACTGCGACGCAGTTTGCCAACGGTAGCTTTTTCGATTTGAGCGGAGGAGAGATCGTAGCCCCGGGCTATCCTCTGTTTCTCGCGGGATTGGTTACGATAGGAATCCCACTGTGGGGGCTAAAAGCAGTTAACGTGCTTTTGCTCACAGGAGGCCTCTGGTTTTTCTACAAGGCAGCGCGGTTGTTCGTCTCAGAGCGTGTCTCCCTCATTACGGTGGCTGTTCTGGGGCTCCACCCTTTGCTGCTCAGGTGGGTCTCGTTCTTAATGACAGAAAGTCTCTCGTTCTTCTGCATGACGGGGTTTCTCTTTTGTTTCTGTTCACTGCTTCGACGCAAGAACTTCTCAGTTTGGGCACTGTTGTGCGCAACTGCGTTCTTCGCTCTTCTATGCCTGACGAGATCGCTTTTTGCCTATGCCGCTATTGTTGGAATTCTCGCCTGTGTAGTTCTCGGTTGCATCCATCTTCGGAATGAAAATGCTCTTCCGTTTTGGCGGGCTGGATCCGTGCTCGTACTCGCACTTCTCATGTGCGTTCCCTATTTGCTCGGCACGTTTGCGCAGACGGGTAAAGCATTCTACTGGTCCAGTTACGGTGGCGGTCTACTCTATTGGATCTCATCTCCGTATGAAGACGAGCGCGGTGACTGGCACAGCATCGAAGACGTTCGCGAAAACCCTATTCTGGTGGCGCGTCATCTTGAATTCCTGACCGCAACTGAAGCCCTTCCACTTCTTAAGAGAGAGGCAGTATATCAGAGCAAAGCGTTCGAGAACATACGCCAGAATCCCGCCAAGTTGATTCGAAACTGGGTGGACAACACTTCGCGTCTACTGTTCGGAACTCCCCGAAGTTTCAAGAACGAACGGGTAAAGACACATGTCTACATCTGGCCTCATGTGTGTGTGATGTTGCTCTGTGCTCTATCAGTCCTGGTTGTTGCCAGGCGCTGGCGGGACGTTCCACCGGCGATGCCAATTCTCGCGCTGCTTGCGTTGACCTATTTTGGGGGAAGCATGGTTCTCCCTGCCATGCCCCGCTTCCTGGTTCCTATTCTGCCAATCGTCGCCCTCTGGCTCGCCTTTGTGTTTTCCAGGCTCGTGCATTTCCGACTCGTGCCCGCGCCCACCCCAGACGGGATTGAGATTCAATAGGCCAAGCTTTCCTCGATAAACTACTATTTGAGTTCTCACAATTGCAAAAATAAGATTCAATCATAGTTTTTATTGCAATTATTAGAATATTCGATTATTTTGCAGTCAGATGAAGCATATTCTAATCATTGCGGCAGACGCGAAAACTTTGATTTACCATAGAGGGGCTCTTTTGCAGCGCTTGGCTGGCCTGGGGGTGAAGATAACGGCCGTCGCGTCGGAAAAGGAGGACTATGAGCATGTCCGGCAATTCGTTCGTAAACTCGGCGGCGACTATCGTACCGTGCCGATGGCAAGAACGAGCCTCAATCCGCTGAAGGATCTGGTGACATTGGTCAGTCTCTGGAAACTGTGTCGATCCGTCCGTCCAGATGCTGTTTTCAGTTATACGATCAAGCCAGTAGTATACGGATCCGTCGCGGCATGGCTGGCAGGTGTGGAGCGGATTTTTGCGTTGGTTCCCGGACTCGGCTACGCCTTCACTCCGGATGGCACCGCTAAACAGAAGATTGTAAGTCTGGCGACCCGATTCCTCTACAGCATCGCATTACGCTGCTGCCATCTTGTTTTCCTCCAGAACCGCGATGATGAAAGCCTGTTGCGTGAGAAAAAGATCCTCTCTCGCCGGGTTCCAAGTCATGTCACAATGGGTTCAGGCGTGAATCTGGATGAATTTGGATTTACTCCAGTGCCTGCTGTGGAAGCTGGCCATCTTGAGTTTGTGCTGGTGGCACGCCTATTGAAGAACAAAGGTATCCTCGAGTATGTTGAGGCGGCCAGGCGGCTGCGTGTTGAATGGCCGGGACTCAAGTTTCACATTGTAGGGCCTTCGGATCCCAGTCCCGACGGTGTCTCTGCCAGTGAGATTGAATCATGGTCGGACGGCGAGTCCGTAATCTATCATGGTTCCATCCGCGATGTTTGTTCAGTGTTGCAGAGTTGCCATGTATTCGTGTTGCCGACCTACTACCGTGAAGGCGTTCCTCGCTCGACCCTTGAGGCGCTCTCGATCGGCCGACCAGTAATCACCACTGATGTCGTTGGTGCCCGTGAGACCATCACGCTGACCGACCGAGGACAGGCTGCCCGTGAGCGATTGGAGCCGGTAATGGAAGGTGAGAATGGTTTCCTGATCCGACCAAAGGACGTTGATGCTCTGTGTTCGAGCATGAAGGAGCTTATACAGAATCCGGAGCGGGCGTCTGCAATGGGACAGCGTGGGCGAGAACTCGCCGAATCCACATTTGATGTGAACGAAGTAAATGCAGGCATCGTAAAGCATCTGCTCCACGCCGGTAAATTCTCACAGCTGCGCAAATCTAATATTGAACCGGCGCTGACATCGCAACTTTAAACTCACTATTTCTGTGTACCACAACTCACAATCTTATCCTGAATCAGGCTCGGCGACCGCGGTAATTGCCCGACCCAGTGCCATAGACAGAGCCGATTTAGGTGCAGCTCCATACGTGGCCCCGGTTGAGCGCAGCATCATTTCTTTCGAAGATATTCTAGGTCACATCATCAAGCGATGGCGCCTCGCGCTCGTTGCAGCAACCGTCGTCGCTGGGCTGCTGTTCGCGTTAATGATCAGCAGGACACCGATTTATCAATCAGATGCAGGGCTACTCTTGCGCAATCAAGACAACAAAGTGTTCAGCTTCGATAAGTTCGTCGATAACTCAACGCACGAGAATAGCATCCCGTATATCTTGAACAACCACACGGTTGGCCTCGAATCGCAAAGATTCAGGGAGTTCCTTGATGCTTCAATGTCCGATGATCAGCGGGAACGCTTTATGAACCCTGTAATCAAAGACAGGAACGCGGTGGGCACTGTGATTGCCGAAGCCAAGAAGGCCGCGGGGGATTTGGTGAAATCAATCAGCAGCAATACTTCCGAGAGTTCGGTTAGCTCGCAAGACGAGAAATCTGCGGTCATTCAGAAACTAGAGCAATCTGTCCATCTTGATGTCATCAAAGAGACCCACATTATCAAAGTCTCGGTTCAACACCCCGACCGAAATCTTGCGGCGGAACTGGCCAATCTTTACTGTGAAAGTTACGTCCGATTTCTGTCCGAGCAGGATCATGAAGCCACCGAGGCGGCATCCGATTTTCTTCGTCAACAGGCCGAAGAGCTGAAGCAGCGAGTGGGGGAGAGTGAGCGTCAGCTCTTCACCTACCGTAAGCAGGAAGGGCTCATGGAAGACGATGAGCGTAAAGATATCACCGCTGAACGGGTGAAGACGATGAGCCAGGAGCTGACCGCGACTCAGTTAAAGCTCGCTGAAGCCGAACACTACCTTGAACAGCTTGTTGCGGTGCAAAAAGCGGGGCGTTCGCCGATTGAGATTGACGCTGTGGCCAGCGATCCAGTCATTGCAAAACTCCGTGATGATTTGGCTGTTAAAGGTAAAGAGAGAGCGGCGATTGCATCGAGGTACGGAAGTAAGCACCCGACCCGCATCGAGACCGAAAACTCTTACCAGGCACTGCAGGCCAGCTTGCAGAATGCTGCGATGCGCGCGGTGTCAGAGATTCGAAATCGGGCCGCCCTGTACCGGCGTCAAGCGACCGATCTGAATGATCGCCTGGCTGCAGCCGAAAAGGAAGTTTTTGGAGTCGGCGAGAAGAACATTGAACTGACCATGCTGCGGAAGCAGTTGGAGGCAGACCGTGCCCTTTACGAAAGCATCGCGCTGAGATTGAATGAGGCGAGCGTCTCCAGCCGATTTAACGAGATGAGCAACCTGCGCATCGCTGATACGGCGGTTCCGGCAGCGAAGGCATCGAGCCCCAATCTTCCACTGAGCGCGATCATCGCGGCTCTTGTGTTTTCCTGTGTTTTCACTGGGTTGCCAGTCGGGCTCGGCTTTGCGCAGGACGCCGTATCCAGTCAGTGGTTCCAAAGGGTTCGCCACTCAGCTGCCTCATATCGGCTTGCACGCATCCCGCGATTTGAAGGCGGTGGAGAGCAACAGGTACTCCGTGAGGCACTCGGTGGTTTTGTTGACTCGCCGGACCCTGAACTTGTCAGGCTGGTAAATGAAATCGAAATTGCTTCGCCTCGCGCCAAGCGCACGCTTTTGATTTCCAGTGCAAGCCAGGGGGAAGGAAAATCATTCATGTCAGCGGCGCTTGCAAACCTGTTCGCCGCACAAGGGAAGCGGACGCTGGTCATTGACTGCAATTTCAGAAGACCGTCTCTCTACCAGTGGATGAATAAGGGAGAGAAAGCGCCGTCTCTCTGGAACTGGCTTGAGTCCGATGGCAGCGTTAGCCTTGACGAGAACGATCTTCGCTGTGGCACACTGCCGATCTTTGCTTTGCACGCCGGTTGCAAGTCCGATGCACCATCAGAGCTCCTGGCTCGGGAGACATTCCAAAGTCTTATCAGTCACGCCGAGCGCGCCTTCGACTGTCTGATTATCGACGCACCTGAGATCGAAGATGCGCCTGAGATATTTAATCTTGTCCGGCACTCCACAGACGTTCTCCTGGTGTGGGACAGGAAGAAATCCACGAAGCGAAAGTTGGCCAGCGTTATGAGCCGCTTGGAACGCATCAGTCGAACCTCTTGCCTGCTCGGAGCAGTGGAGAATCGATCCGCCTAGTCAGCTGTTCAATTAAACGATCTCGCGATTTGTTAGAGTACCGTCGATAACCAAAACAAGATGATGAAAGCACTAAAACAATCAATTTTCGCTTGGCTGGCCGCTTATGTGTGCGTTTTCTCAGCCTCCCTCGCTCAATGCGCCGATTCAATAGACTATAAGCTAACCTCTGGCGATGTGATAGACGTGAAGGTATTTCAAGAGGACTCACTGAACTTGACGATCCGCATATCCGCTGACGGAGATGTGATCATACCCTTGATTGGGAAAACCCGGGTTGGAGGAGCCACCACAACTCAGGCTGCCGAGTTGATTCGCAAAAGACTGGCCGATGGTTATCTCATCAAGCCTCAGGTCAACGTTGGCGTTGTAGCTCCTGCAAAACGCTACTTCACGATTCTTGGCCGAGTTGCCCATCCTGGTCGTTACCTTATTCCTGACTATGAGAACGTCACTTTGGTGCAGGCAATCGGCATGGCCGGAGGATTCAGCGCAAGTGCAAATCGTCGCAAAGTTAGTATTAAACGGAGACGAGGAGACAAGCACCTGACTCGTACGTTTAACGTGCGCAAGATGGCCAGTCTGGACGAGGCAGAACAAGCTACTCTCCTCCCTGGCGATATCATCGTGGTCGCCGAGTCCATATTCTAGTAGGTGCATTCGACGATTGGACATTCTGAATCTGAATTCATCCTCCCACAGTCAAATCTTCAAACTTCCTGTAGTCACTCTCGTTGTCACTGCGTAAAAGATTGAAGGTAGCACTCGCTGTCGATCAGAAGGAGAGAAACGATCTTAACCCAGGCGAAAAAAGCGGTGCAGATCATTGATCGCACTTGGGCGTGAGTATGGTGTTGGTTCCACAGCCTCGGAAGCAATCAATCAACGACGGCACCAGTTTTGAGGAATACCGGGCTGGCGTCATCATCGCCGAGCTCAAGGCAAAGAATCTCGCACTGACCGAGATCGTAAACCTGGAGCGATCCAAGCCACAACGGGCCGCGCTCTTATACTCGCCCAACGGCAACGCTGATCCGCTGCTCGACGAATACAATCCGCCATTCAAAATCCTCGATGCCGCCGCTTAAGTTCGTGCCATTCGCCTTAGTACGGAGCCGTATGCTTGGTGGTGTGGGGGCGGGAGTTCAAATCTCCCGCCTACCCGATCTCCGCTTGGTTTCTGAGTCTGGCAACTCATCGCCCTCGACTACCTCGCCCTTCGGAACCAAAGCCATCGCCTCTAGGAAACCTTCACGAGATGCGCCTTTTGCGCGCTCCGCGATAATATCGTAGGTCTGTAACGCAGACAGCTTCTCGGCGACCGCAAGGCTAACAAACTGATTGATCGAGATGCCATCTTCATCAGCTGCTCTTTTGAGGTTGTTGTGCAGAGAATCCGGCAATCTTAGGCTAAGGGTGCTCATCGTATTAGTTCTAGGAAATCTGATGGTGTTACAATGGAAATTCCGAATTGTGAGGCCGGTCTGAAATCTTTCCGGTTAAATGTGACAATGTGAGAGACCCCGGCCGCAATACCGAGTTCGAGAACCATATCGTCTTTCGGATCTGGAAGAATCGGGCGCCAGAGAAAGTAGATTGTTTGCTTGTGGGCGATCTGAGCGATACGCCCGATGATGGCGCTGATCGCAGATGGAGAAATCGTAATGCCGATATCCCGCCTCGCTGAAACATCATCATATTCAGCAAGAAGCGGCACAGAAAGAGCCACTTCGAAATCGCCACGGTCTGCCGCCAGAAGTAGCTGGAAGCTTGCACCGGAGGATGAACGTAGGGCGGCAACGAGGACATTGGTATCGATCACAACTCGGATCACACTGGTATCATATGCGCTACCGTCGGCGATGTCAACGAGCGACGCTCATTTCTTCGTCCAAGGTAAGCCGCCTCTAGCTGACGCCCTCAGACTTTCCGAACGTTCTCGAGTTTCATCGAAGGCTTCAAGCTTTCTCACGTCCCCAAGGGCTAGAGGTTGGCTTCACCTTCATCGTTCTGCATTTTTTCGTTGTTCGATGCGGCGGTGAGCGGTCTCTCGAACGAACGCCTCTGGGTCGTCGGCAAGGAGTGCGAGAACGCTATCCGATACCTTTTTGTTTGCCAGCGCATTTCGAACGGAGGAGTCGGTGTCTCTGGCGAGCTTCTCTTGAATGTCCTCTGTGATCCGCCTCGTCATCGCGACGTTCGTCCGAACCACCACTCGCGAATCGGAGGCAATCTCTCGCAAGATCTCAATCGGAGCAGTCTTGTTCCGCGCCACCCAATCATTCGCGAGTGAATATCGAGTGATAAGTTCTCGCCACACTTCAATAGGCGCTTCGTCGTGCCGGAACCTATGGTAATCGTCCGGGTCTTCGCTCCGCATCAGTGCCAGAAACTCTTGGGCGGTGCTGACTGGATTTCACTCACCAAGTCTCCTTCAGTGCATCGTCCTCCACGATCTCCAATCGTATCGGTTGCCATAATTCAGTCGCCTGCTTTGCTTTCTCGATATCCCCGGACGCAACCAAATTCCGATGCGGTATGGACAACCAAGGCGATCAGTCGAAGAAGACGCAATCAAGTCTTTTACCGAACATCACAGGCTAAGGCGATTCTGAATGCTGGCAGGAGCTTCTTTGTTCACATCTGCCGCACCACCTGCGTCGGTCACATTGGTGGAGCTCTCGAGCAGGGCTCTTCTTTTGGCAATGTAAGGATTAACCGGCGAACGACGGCGGACAGGTTGACAGTCTCGTTGCCAGTCGACACTTAAGGCTGACGCAACTCGTTGATTGTCAGGTGAGTCGGGCTGGCCGGATTCGAACCGACGACCCCACGCCCCCCAGGCGTGTGCTCTACCAAGCTGAGCTACAGCCCGCATTGACCATTGAAAGTGTCCAGAATAGCGCGACTCCCGGGAATGCGCAAGGGGCAATTGAAGGCCCTATTCTGACTTCTCATCTGGGAAATAACCAATTCCTGCCCCGATGGCGACCATGTAGCAGCCACTGGATTGCGAAACTGAGTAGGAAACCGGAAGAGTTCCGATTCTGAGGCGTGACCGTAGAAGGGCGGGCGCTCACAGGTTCCGATGGCAGAAAACGACGGATATCGGCCGCAAATGCGCTGCAAACTATCTGAAATGGCTATTCGCCGGGAGTTTGCCGCATCTGGAATGGGATGCTTTCAATGATGGCGTGAATGAAATGCTTGAAGCGGTAGCCGTATTTTTCAGTGCTTTCGAGGATGGTGTCGACGGCGCAGCGGTCGCTGTGCTGCAGGCCGCGGCCGAGTGCATAGGTCAGGAGTCGCTCAGTGAAACACTCGAGGAAATCGTCTTTGCGGTCGGTTGCCAGAATCTCAGCCAGTTGACGTGAGGTGGTGAATTCTTCGCCACTGAGAAGTTTGCCCGCGGATTCGATTGCGGAGCCATCGTCGTCAGTGCGCCAGGCGCCGTTGCCGTCAAAGTGCTCGAAGGCAAATCCAAGTGTATCCATGGCGAAGTGGCAACCGGCACAGCTGCTGTCCTTGCGATGCAGTTCAAGTTTCTCGCGAAATGATCCATTCAGCTGGGCGACTTCGGGGCGTTCGATAGGCGGAATGACTTGTGGTGCGGGTGGGGGAGGGGTGCCCAGAATATTTTCCATGATCCACTTGCCGCGGAGAACGGGGGATGTGCGATTAGGATTTGAGGTCAGTGTCAGGAAACTAGCGTGGCTGAGGACTCCGCGGCGGGGAGTTTCATTGAGCGACACTTTTCTAAAGTCGGGGCTGCCGGTTTCTTTTAATCCGTAGTGGCGGGCGAGCCGATCATTCACAAACGAATAATCCGCATTGAGAAATTCAAGGACGCTGCGGTTTTCCCGCAAGATGTATTCGAACAGCAGCTCGGTTTCCTCGCGCATGGCCGAGCGCAGGTCTGGATCAAAGTCAGGAAATGCTGACGGATCAGGTTTTACGATGGCGACGTCGCGCAGCTGTAACCATTGGCCCGCAAAATTTTCTGTGAAGGCGCGTGCCTTCGAATCGGCAAGCATGCGGTCGACTTCAGAAGCAAGATTCTGCCGGAGTGTGCCACTGGCCGCATGATGGAACAATCCGGCATCAGGCATGCTGCTCCATAGGAAGTAAGATAAACGACTGGCCAGTGCGTATTCGTCGATCATCTCGACTGCGGGGGAGACATCGCTTCGAATGGCTTCTTCTTCTCGAAAAAGGAAGCTGGGCGAAACGAGAACGGCTGCCATCGCGACTCTGACGGCACCTTCGAATGTTTCGCCTTCGCGATCTCCCAGCCAGTAGAGGCGCTGGAGCGCATTCAGTTCGCGTGGGAGGACTGGGCGTCGATAAGCGGCAGTGGCAAAGGCTTCGATCACTGCTCGGGCGCGGGTTTCTTGAGAGCGATACGGCGAATCGCCAATCCAACGCGCACCAAAATACTGGCGATGCGACTCCGGTAACACCGGGGTGCCGGGGCTGTAGGGGCCCGCGACTTCGACGCGAGTGATCAGGACATTGCGGCTTCTCCGATTAGGATCAGGAGCATCCGGATCTTCCCAGTCGTTGAGAAAGGAGAGAGAGATTTTTTCTGGGACGTTGTAAGGGTCTTCCACGCGGAATCGCCGCACAATTTTGCTTGGTTCTTTGCGGGTGCCGGGAACGGAATAGTCGCCGAGTAGCCGGTCTCCAACCGACAGTCGCACGCGGGCTTCTTCATTCCCCGCCTTGTGAGAAAATGCAGTGATGCGCAGTTCGTAGTCGCCTGGGGAATCAAATGTCCAGTCGGTATTGAGTTCCGACGTCCGCTGTAGCATGCGAAGTCCACCTGTCATGATGCCACCGTCGAGCGATTCCAGCGGAACTACTGTGGCGGATGACGTGGGAAGCGTTGTGACGAGCGCCCGATCCAGCACGCGGTCAGCTGCACGGAGATACTTCTCCAGCATGATAGGGGACAATGTCAGGACGTCCCCGATATTGTCGAATCCATAGCCTGTGTCATCGGCTGGAAACTCGGATGAAGGGTGAAATTTGTCACCCACAGGCCAGCCGAAAAGGTCGCGGATAGTGTTGTCATATTCCACCCGGTTCAGTCGGCGCATCGTCACAGTGCCCGGCATCGGCTGCGAGCAATCGCAGGCCAGTGCGGTCTGATCGATCCAATCGAGCAGGAGATTGCGTTCCTCGAATGTCGGCCACGGTTTGTCCGGGGGAGGCATGACATGGAGCATGACGTGTTGTTCCACATTTTGCCAAATCTCTACCGCATGGGGAGCGGAGACCGCCAGTGCTGCTGTCTGGAAGGCCTCGAGACTGAAGTCACCCTTCGCAACGTCCTCAGAGTGACAATCGAAGCAATATTTCTCCAGCACTGGCAGAATGGTGTGCTGGTAGCGCAATTCACCTGGCTCGTCGCCGCTCGACGGTTGCGCGATTGCCATGAGTAATGCCAATGCCAGGATCCCGCAACCAGGGAGGCGGAATTCAGAGGCGGCTGACCAATTTGCTTTCTCAGGCACGGCAATACAGTGAACCACGTTCACCGGATGTGCCACTTGAGAAATGGTGAACGCCAGTGTAGCGATCGCTAATTATCGCAATAGAATGAGAGTGAGAGATTTTTGGAAATGACCTCGCTTCGCTCGAATGATTTGGCAATGTGATCTCTTTTTCCAACTTCTGCGTCCTTCGTCAGTCGCGAATGTTCAGCTTTGCTCTGAGTCGATCTTGCCGGAATTGCGAATGAATCCGATGACGCCGACGATCAGTAGGGCTGTGAGGATGGCGATGCCGATCTTGCCTGCGGGGATCGTGGATCCAGCAGCTGTGGTGTAGTTTTTAGTCCACAGTCCCCACACAGATGCGAACGAAGCGATCAACGTAGCGCCAATCATGAGGACGTTCCAGATGATGCGCTTTATGCCTCTGGGCATGGCGTCGCCCAGCAGGCTGCGGGAGTTCATCAGCAGAAGGAATGTCATGTAGGCGATGGGCAACATGGCACCGCCCAGCACTGAAGTCGGGGTGGCAAGCGCAGGAGCGGCTTTTACCCACACAAATGGCCCAACCACGCCGATGGCTGGGATCATGCTGCCGATACGATGCCAGTTCCCCGTGGCGGGTTTTCCGATCGCTTCGCAGAATGCGAATCCATTGATCAACATGAGGATGATGACGGTCGAAACGGCCATGCCCAGGACACCGATACCAAACACCTTTTGCGCCACTTCCTTTCCAGTCAGGGGCTCGAGCGTCAGTGCCAAATCCTGATTGTCACGTGAGGCCATCATTACCGCGAGAGCTTTGTCCGCGTCCGGAAGCAGGTCACGTTTTTCTTGAACCGCCGCCTTAGCGACGGTTGCTGCTGCTTCATCGCCACCGGCCGCCTTCACATTGGCCTGGAGCGTTTTAAAATCATCGCCAAATTCCTGCGAAAGGCGCTTGTCGAGGAAGCTGTTGTAGCTTCCCAGTGACTTGCCGGATAAGCTGGGTGTGTCATCGGCGTGAAACTGGCTTGCGGCAGCAATGACCACGCAGGCAGTGGCCAGAACGAATGGAACGATTAAGCCGATCGACAGATCATAAATTGCCAGACCGCGATGCGCCTTGCCCCAGCGCTTGCGCAGCATGGAATAGGGCAGAAGAAATGTCATGTTAATGCCAACCGCCGTGGCGAATGCGGTAATGATCTTGTCGCGCTGAAGCGTAGCGATGCTGTCAGACCACCAGCCAGCATGTGTTCCAGTGGCTGCAATCGCAGGCTCCAGCGAGGGAACAGGCTTAAACAACAACGAAAAATCAGGAACCAGTCCGGCAAAAATTTCCTTCCATTCCAAGTCGCCAGCAAAGGTTAACGAAACCACAACTCCAAAGAAACAGAGCACTACGATGCCGACCATCACCTTGAGAATGATCTCAAAGATTTTGATGCCATTGCTGCCGGAGTTGTAGAACCAGACGACGATGACTGCGATCAGGAGAATCGAACCAGCCGCGACCACCTTGCTCATTCCCGGAAAGAGATTCTGAGTCAATGCGCCAGTTCCCAGGGCGAACTGCGGCAGGCACCAGACGATGTTAGCCATAATGGTGGCGATTAGCCATCCCCAGCCGAGCGCAGGACTGACGTGAGTGTTGATCGCCTGGAATGGTCGCTTCCCGGTGGAAAGTGTCACGTAGCTGATGGCGCTGAGCATGATGACACCCAAAATCATCGCCAGAGGTTGCAGCCACATCATGTGGTAGCCCATGATCACCCCGAGATAGAGCGCGCCAGCCAGTGAGCCGCCACCTAGAGTAATCGCCCCCTGCAGCCAGCCGGGGCCACTGCGCCGCGTATAAAGTGCCAGCTTGGCAGCCGTGCCCTTTTCGGAGGCGGCCTCAAGTTCGGCTATTTCAGCCTGAAGTTGTGCGTCATCATTCTGGTCGCTCATAGGTGTCAGGTGTCGTCGTCGGAAAGTGTCAGGGGTTCAGGCGCGGGATGATGGCGGCAAGTGAAGGGACTGACAAGCACGCAATGTGACAATGAGAAGGATCGATCGCATTTTGTCTCCCATCCCGGCAATGGTGGCTACCCTGGCCCTTCCGTCACATGGACACAAAAAAGTGACCGAATCACGGGGAGTCGGTCACTTAATGAAAAACTAGCAACAGGGGAGATGCCCCGTGAGTGCCTGAAAAACTTAGAATTGCTCGACTGTCAGCACCTGACGATCGCGATAGTATCCACAGGATGGACAGGCGATGTGCGAAGGCACTGCGCTGTTGCATTCTGGGCAAGTCTTAAATTTGGGTGCAGACCAGCGATTCGCGCCACGGCGGGAACGCCCTTTTTGTCTCGAGGATCTTCTCTTTGGAACAGCCATAATAAATGAAATTTAGTCGTTGTCGTTCAGAGACCCGAGATTGTCAAGGGCACCCCATACATTTTGTTTTGCACCGCCCTGAGGCGAGTCCGGATCTTCCTCTGGTGGTGGATCGTCTGCCGAATAGATTTTAACGGTCGGATCGCACTGATATTCCCCCAATGAAGAATTCTCACACTTGGGATAAGCAGGAAGAGCAAGAAGCATATCCTCACGAATCGTTTCCGTCAAGTCGACGGTCGACGACGCCGGAATCTCGACATCGAAAGTGTGACCGCGCAGCTCAATTCGGTAGGGAAATTCGGCGAGGCAGCGGACACAGGTGATCGAAAATGCTGTTTTCAGCGAGCCAGTGACGAGTAAGAAATCGTCATGGCGTGAGACGTGCAGGTCATAAGTGAGCCCTTCTGTGGACTGCGGCTCTCCCTTGGGAAGCCCGAAAATGTCCTCTTCCAGCACGCCAGTGAACTGTTTCCCCCCATCGGGAAGTTCGCCGAGGAGAATGTTGCGGATGGTGCGTGTGGTTTCCATGGGGGAAAGTGGGAGCAAGGGATGCTTGCAGCGAAGAACGCCGCTTTTCAGGTCTCTTTCAGGCGCGACAGGAGAGCCTTTTCGACATTGGGCGAAACGAATTCGCCCACATTGCCGCCAAGCCGAGCAATTTCCTTCACCATGCGAGAGCTGATGTAAGAATACTCCTCTTTTGGCATCAGGAAGATGGTTTCCAGTGTCGGAGCCAGTTTTCTATTCATCAGGGCCATCTGAAATTCAAATTCAAAGTCGGAAAGTGCACGGATACCCCGCACGAGCGCAGATGCCTCTTGTTCACGGGCAAAGTCGACTAGCAGGCCATCAAAACACGTTACCTTAATGCAATCATGGCCCGCTACCGCTTCCTCAATCAAGCGCACGCGCACTTCTTCAGAGAAAAGCGGCTGTTTTTGATCATTTTGGGCAACGGCTATGACGACCTCGTCAAACAATTGCTCTGCCCGCCAGATGACGTCCAGGTGACCGTTGGTGATGGGATCGAAGCTTCCCGGATAGATTCCGCGTTTCAAAATTTCAGGAGTAAAATGGGAGGTGGTGTCCGCTTTCTGCGACAAGGGGACTTGCTCTTGAGGCCCCATACAGTGCGGTGAAGATGGGAAATTAGCAATCCGTATCCTCTGCAGAAGGCAGATTCGGCCACACCCACGGGCGAGCCTGCTTAATCACAAGTTTTCCTGCGGCATCAATCTTGAACTCAATGTCCATGGCAAAAGTATCGTCATACTGCTTCTTATAGAGGTCACGGAAGTGGCGATGGATCGTGCGCATGTTGCGGGCGAGTTCGATCGCCTGCTCGCGAGTCAGCACGCTTTCTCCTTTGGGGACTTTGTTAGATCTGCGGGCGTATTGGATTTCCAGACTGTAGGCTTGGTCCTGTGGGCCGCCAGTCATTACCGAAACCAGAAATTCTTCTGGAACCGATTCATCCTCAGGATTGGTGATCAAGTTTTCACCGACCTGCACATTGACATAAAATCCAAGCCAGCGTGGATCGAAAATGTTGCGAGTGATGCCGACGCCATTCGCCTGTTCGTCATCGTAGTTGGGATGCACTAACACTCCCATATAGACCAGCATATGATCGACACGGTAAAACTCCCGTTCCTCGAATGCGCGGTATGTCCAGAGGCTCGACCAAACTTGCTTCATCGACTTAATCAGGTGACCTTCATCCGGACGATGTGTGTAGCTGTTGTAAAGTCCTGCGCCATTGAAGCCTTCCATGTCTTCATTATTGGTGCTTGAGCGGCAGCGCAGTGGCGCGCCCTCCGGGAATACATTCTGCAGTGCGCCAAGCTTCAGCAACATCCATTCAGGTGCCTCTGCATCCTTGATTTTAGTGCGGAACGCCTTCAGGCGCTTTCTGCGTTCCGAGGCGTCTGCGCGGAAGGTTTCATCCTCGATCATTTCCTGGGCTTCTTCATAAAAGCCGTTGGATTTCATGAATTCATTGTAGAGGAAGAATGGCACTGCGAATCCTTTCGGTGCCGTGCCTTCATACAGAATTTTCCCCAGCTCTGCGACATTTGCCGCTTTCGCACCGTAGGCTTTCGCATCAAGGAAACCAAGGTCTGAAAGCGGCTTGATGGATGTCTCGCGTAAATTGCTGACGGGTGGCGGAGAGGCTGGTGGTCGGGATGCTTCGAGAAAGGCTTCGACTTCCTCATCAGTCGCTTTTGTCATTCTCCAGCTGTCTGATGTGACCTCGTAGCGGACATACTCGCCAGCGAGCGCAGTAAGCGTTTCGTTGGTCGTGGCAGCCCGTAGATAGGCGTTGGGGATGCCATTCTGCTGCGCTTTGAGATTGATGTGAGACAATGGAGTCTGTGGTGCCTCGGTGATGATTCCAGCGGCGACGCTAAGGTCGTTGGGCAGGTTCTTGAAGACGACAATGTCGCGAGCAGAATAAGTAGATGCGGGATCAGCCATTAATAATCGACCGTAACTGGTGCCGGTGTTCAGTGGGCTGAAGGCAAAGTTAGAGTAGAAATCTTCTGCAAGTATGACCGGTACTTCGGCGGCGTCGAATTGCGCCTTTTCGTCCATGTAGAGTTCCTCCTGCATCGTTCCTGATGGTTGGAAGTAAACGTGTGCATGCTCGAAATTCATCTGATCGACAATCAGATCATAGGCCATGCTGGCGTAGTGGAAATTGACCGGGTCGGTAGGCCAGAAGGAAATGATGTAGGCACCGATCGAGCCGTCTTCGTTGCGGAAATTGTCATGTGCAACCAGACTGGCGGCTAAAAATTTGCGTCCGTCTTGCCGATAGTAAGTAGCGTTCTTATAGGCGTTGTGCGACAAGCCAGGGCTAAGGAGATCGCGTGCAAAGCAGTAATGATAAGGGAAGCGGCCGGTATTCAGGAAAAACGTGACCGGGCTCTCGGTTTCGACTCTTGAGATTAGGACTTTCAGTTCCCGCACTCCCAGCGCGCCTGGAACATTGTCCCGCCGCGCGAGTTGGTCGAAGTCGTCACGGCTTTCAAGCGAATACTGAAAATACCCGGGATTCTCCTTCAGCGGACGGATTTTCTCAGCAAGCGGACGTCTCAGCTTTTTCAGCTGTGGCACGTCCGCTTCGGTTGCGACCTCAGGAATACCGGCCCCGACTTCCTGAGACGGGATGCCGCCTGCCTCGGTGTCCGTTTGGTTGTCATCATTTGCTTCCTCCGTGGTGACCTGAATAATCGGCGACGGGGGAGATTCTGTGTTATCAACTTCGACCTCCTTTGCATCCAATTTAACAGTCTCCTGCTTCAATTGCACTGGAATAGCTGATTCTGCAGTCGGAACTGGCTCCGGCTGCGTCGTTGCTGGTGCGTCGTCGATAGTTTCAGTGACGGCAATCGGCTCGCTGCTGGGCTTGAGAGCAAGCGCGGGCGCGGAAGGCTTGGACGAAACCGATGAAAACCAGTCGGGAGGTGAGTCCATGGTGCTAAGCCCCACCACGAATGGCGCGATGAAAAACAAGATGAACAGGATGATATGGATGGCTGTTCTCACGCTGGCTGCAAAACGAAGTTCATGGATTAGGGAAGGATAAGGTTTCCCGATCCAGATGCAACGCACATTCGCGGCATGCCATAGGGATGGAAATAATGCACAGATTACGCTGTCCGATCACTTTTGGGCGCCAGAAAAAGCGTGATCTCCCTACAATGACTCGAATTTTCACATTCCACAGTTTTCTTGCAGACTTTACGTTAAGTTTGGCAGTTGGGAAAATTGGAGAAACTCATCGCCTCTGAAAAAGTGAAAGAAATCCGTGAAACGACCCAGGAACGGGGCAACTTTTACAGGGTGGACGAATAGCTGAAAGAGCAACCACTGAAATAAACCACTGATCCACCAGACCAACCGATATGACCGTCAAAGAACTGAAAAAATCGTTAGGAGATCACCCTGCTTCTGGCCTCGTATTCGAGTTTGAGGATGGCAGCCAAATTCCTGCCCACTTTCATGTGACGGAAGTCGGTCACGTCACCAAGGATTTCGTCGACTGTGGAGGCACGCGCAGAACCACCGCTTCCTGCGTTCTGCAGACCCTGGTGGCCCACGATACCGATCATCGCCTCAGCACCACACGCCTGGCTGCCATTCTTGAATTAACAGGTTCAGTTCTTCCAAACTTGGACTTGCCAGTAGAAGTAGAAGTCGATCAGGGAACCGTCGCAGTTTTTTCCCTCAACGAAATCAAGGAAGAAGGCCAAGCACTGCACCTGCGCCTTACAACTAAACACACAGCCTGTCTTGCTCCCGATAAATGTGGACTCGACGACGCCCCAACCGCGCCCAGCGGAGAAGCCACTCCGCCTGCCTCATGCGATCCGGCTGCCAATTGTTGATAGGCTACCTCGGTGCCGGTCGGCACCAGACACAGGCAATAATGAGCGGAAATCGACAGCATCATCGATCACTAAAAAACTACTTGCACCACCCAGCACTCAGATCCATAGGTCTCGTGCGGGGTAGAGCAGCCCGGTAGCTCGTCAGGCTCATAACCTGGAGGTCGTCAGTTCAAATCTGGCCCCCGCAACTCTTTTTAGAAGCCTCTGAAGGTCACCGCCTTCGGGGGCTTTTTTGTTTGGTTAGAGTGACGGTTGCCAGGTTGCCACTGGACTATGGTGCGAAATGCATCATTTCAGGTATGAGTCGGTTGCACCGAACGACACCTGACTTCACAGCATTTTCTCTGTTTCTGCTGGAGGGCTTGATCGTTCAAGAAGCGACAACACCGCTGGTATTAACAGTAGAACCACGAGTGAGGAAACAAGAGTGCCGATGCCGACTGAGATGGCCATGGGGACAAGGAATTTTGCCTGGATGGAATTTTCAAAGATCATGGGGCCCAGGCCGAGAAAGGTCGTAAGAGAAGTGAGGAGAATTGGGCGGAAACGGCGTTTGGCAGCAAGCTGAGTCACTTGGAAAGGATCGCGCCCTTCCTGGAGGTAGCGGTTGCGGGTCACCGCCAGGACGAAGGCTCCGTTGACGACCATTCCGCAGAGAGCAATCATCCCAAAGATACTGAAAACACTCAGCTCAAACCCGAGAATTACATGACCGATGATGGCCCCAGCCAGGCTCCATGGGATAGTAAGAAGAACGACAAAGGCCTGCGCGTAGCTGCGAAGAAGTGAAGCCATCAGTGCGTAGATCACAAACACGGAAGCAACTAGCCCCCATGACAGGGTATCCAGGGCTTCACGTTGCTCACGTTGTTCGCCTTCGAATGTGTAACGAAGGCCAGGGTAGTTCGCCAGGATGTCAGGTAACTCGTTTTTGGAAAAGGCACTCAGCACTTTGTTGCCGGTGGTAGTCCCGTGGATAACATTGCCGGTCACGTTGATGACTCGCGCACCATCGACCCGTTCGATCCTCACGGGTGCAGTGGCAGGGATCACCCTGGCGGCCTGACCTAGCGGAATTTCTCCTCCATCTGGTGCCCGGATGAGCAAGTCCTCAAGCCCTGCAAGCGAGCGTCTGGCTTCCCGTGGAAGCTTCACAATGACGCGCAGTTCATCGTGACCACGGGGTTGCCTCAAGGCCTCGGCCCCATAGAAAGAATGCCGGATCTGGCGACCGAGCTCGCTTGCTGTGATGCCCATGCTCCTTCCTGCAGATTTGATCTCAAAGTTGAACTGACGCATCTCACGACCGAATCCTTTGCGGACGTCTTTCACGCCGGGATAAAGGCCGACGGCAGCTGCGACCTCGGTTGCAGCTGCTCGTAAAGTTTCAACCTCGGGATGGGCGAGTTGGATATCGATCTCCGCCGAGCCGCCAGGGCCGAAAACGTAGTCAAAGAACAAGGATTCGATGTCAGGAATGACCCCAATTTCCTCGCGCCAGATACTTGCAAACTCAGCTCCCGTCACAGAACGTTGACTCTGCGGAACCAGAGTCACTGAGACTTCTGCTTCATTGCTTGAGCGCTCTGCGATTTCATTGAAAATTCCTACCAGAATCCCATTTTCGCCCGTGCGATCCACCGCCCGCCTTGCTGCGGCATCGATCTGCATGGCGACTTCGCGGGAGCGGGCAATGGGCGTGCCCGATGGCATTTCGATCTCTGCTTGAATGAAGTTGGTTTCAATGGTCGGCCGGAAGGCGAAGTTGATCCTGCCACTTGCCATGTAACCAAACACAATGGCCAATGCCGTGACAAAGATACTGATGGTGACGGCGCGATTCCTCATCACAGCGGCGAGAATGGGTGAGTAGCCGCGCTCCATGGCGGCATCCAATCGGTCGCGGAAAGCTGCCTGCTTCCGGTCGAACGCTTTAAACCATGAATCCTTGCTGGCGTCACTTGTTTTAGTAGAACTGCTGAGATGCGCGGGAAGAATCAGCAGACATTCGACGAGAGATACGGTGAAGACTGCGATGACAACCGCAGGTAACACTTTAAAAAACAGGCCGGCTTCGCCGGTGACAAAAAGCAATGGCAGGAAAGCGATGATATTGGTCGATACGGCAAAGACAACCGGCATTGACATTTGCCTCACGCCTTCCACTGCGGCATCCAGCCTCGGCATGCCTTGACTGATCTTGTGAAAGATATCTTCCCCAACGACCACGGCATCATCAACGACGATGCCTAGTGTGATGATGAACCCGAACAGTGAGATCATGTTGATGGTGGCATCGAGAAGGGGAAGCAGCACTAACGATCCAATGATCGATACCGGAATTCCAATGGCGGTCCAAAAAGCAACTCGGAGTTCAAGCAGCAAGCCTAACGCAATGAGAACGAGTATGAGACCAATGATGCCGTTCTGAAATAGCAGCTGAATGCGTTCCTTGTAGTCATCAGACCGGTCACGTGTCAGGGTGACGCCGACTGATGAAGGCAGGTAGGGTCGCTGCTTTTCGATGAATCGCCGGACGGCTCCTGCGACCTTCAGCGGTGGTTGTTCCTCCGAACTGAAGACGTTGAGAAATACGGCACGCTGTCCATTGAAATAGGCTTCGCGTTCAGATTCTTCAAAATCATCGCTAACCTCTGCGATTTCTGATAAGCGCACGGTGGAGCCATCTGCTGTGCTGATCACTTCAATCTCATCAAATTCACTGGCAAAGTCTCGACGTTCCGTTGTGCGTAACAGGATATCACCTCCCGAAGTTTTTAAAGTGCCCGCTGGAACATCCAGGGCGGAGCCGTCGATCGTCTTCGCTACATCATCCAATGTGAGGCCCAGTGAGCGCAGCCTTTCTTGTGGGATCTCGATGTGAATTTCGGGCTCACGCATGCCAGAGACTTCCACCAGAGCAATGTCAGGATCCGCCAGCAAATCGTCTTGCAACTGACGGGCGAAATCAACCAGCGTGCGTTCGTCGAGATCACCGTAGACGGCAATGGTCATGACCCCGCGTCGACGGCCTGAGCCAAGAGAAATCGTCGGTGGTTCTGCGTCATCAGGGAATAAACTGACGCGCTGGACTGCCGCTGTGATCTCCTGCAGTGCACGATTGCGGTCGTATCCCTGATTCACCTCGATCGTTACGTCGGCACTACTGTCGCGGGCCGTGGCGACTGTGCGCTTGACCAATTCCATGCTGCGAAGTTCCGCCTCGATCGGAAGAATGATAGACCGCTCGACCTCCTCGGGACTGGCACCACGATACTGCATTTGGATCGAGACAGTATCGACGGCGAAGGTAGGGTAAACTTCCTGTTTGATGGTGGTAGCGGCCACAATGCCGAGCGATACTACCGCAATCATAAGCAGGTTTGCTGCGACATGGTTGCGGGCGAACCATGCAAGAATACCGCGATGCGCTGCCGATGAATCCGTCACTGCTTCTTATCTGGAGTTGGCAATGACTGTGGTGAGACTTTCATTCCTGGAAGCGCAGCGCGTAGATCACTGACAATCACTTGTTCACCTTCCTTCAAGACATTCTTCACGAATAGAGTTTCGTTTCCCTTCCAGAGAACACTTGTAGCTCGAATTTGAAGTTCGTTGGCACCGTCGACGAGCCACAATTTATCGTCATGCAGAGCTTTCCTCGGGATGGTGATGACGTTTTCAAGAATTCCCGCATCAATGTCCACACTCACATAACTTCCAAGAAGGAGCGGGAAATGGGTCGAATCACCAGTCGCCAAGTGCCCTGACGGGTCATCTACTCGTATGAGCACCCGAGCCATTCGCGTTTCTGGATCGAGATCTCCCAGAAGCCTCTCAACGATGCCCGGCCACTCAGCGCGGATGCCATTCCCTTTATCAAGAAAGACCGTTGCCGTGGAACCCGGCATTTCATTTGCAGGCATCTTGATCCATCTCAAGTCTTCGAATGGAATCGTGACTCGCACCCAGAAGGCGTCGATTCCAGCGAGTTTACAGATGGAATCTCCGGAAGCCACGAGCTGTCCTACTTCAATGGATTCCTCAATGACGACCGCATTAAACGGCGCATTGATGGTTGTTCGCGTTAAGGCGAGTTCGGCCTTGGCAATTTCATTCTGTGCCATCGCCAGCATGGCTTGCGCTCTTTTCAAATGGGGTTCGCGAAGGACTAACGCTTGATTCACCGAACTGGCGTCGAGATCCTTCTCTAACAATCCAAACTCACGCTTCGCGACGACTTGTCTACCTTCTTCCACTGCGATGGCAAACTCCGCCTCTTCGAGTGCTGCCTGGTGTTCTTTAAGCGCCAGTTCGTAGTCTGCCCTGTCGATGTACACGAGCTTCTCTCCTTTTGATACGTGACCACCTGCTACCAGCGCTTCGTGATGCTCCAGCACACGCCCTCGCACCTCGGGTTTGATCGTTACCTCGCGGGTGGGGATGACGACGCCGTCAGCCCTGACGTGAACAGATTCATTCGAAGGCTCGGCGGCAATGGTTTGCACAATTTTCAACGCCTTTGCCTTCTCAACCGGCTCTGTTGTCGGCGCAGTCATCATTAAGTAAGCTGTGAGACCCGAGCCGATGGCCAGGACAGCTAAGACAAATAGAAAGCTGGAATACGATTTCTTCGGCTGCGTCAAATTTGTTTAGCGTTTGTGTTCAGTTTCCATATCCATGGGCCCACCGATGGCGCGATGAAGAGCGACGCGCGAGCTTAGCAGCTCGCGGTGGCTGGTGATGATTTCTCGTTCCAGACTTTGCACGGTGACCACTGCGTTAAGGACAGGCAAATAATCCGTGAGTCCCTGGCCCCATCGATGGTGCGATTCACGGAGTAGCTTCTTCGCCGTGTCGAGTTGACGTGTAAGGAGGTTCAGGCGTTCTGCCTGCTTTCGCTCCAGTAATAAGGCGATTTCAACATCGCGAACCGCTCCCAGATAATCGTGCGAGTAGTCTGCCAGGGCTTCCTTGAGCGCAGCCTGACGACGAGCGACTTCCGCTTTGCGAATGCCGGCATCGAAGACGGATGCTGCCGCAGAAGCGACGGCGTTTGTGATGACGGTATTAATGCCAGGGCTTCCTGATCCTGACAGGGATCCGCCGAGATTGAGTCGGGGCAATCGGTTAGCGATGGCCTCGGCGATTTCTTGATCAATGGCTGCAACTCGCTGCGCCGAGGAGACAAGATCGGGGCGGTTCTGCAGGAGATCCGAGGGCCCACCCACTGTGCGTAACGAAGATGGTGGCAATCCTAGCACTTTACCCGAAATAGAGGGGCCATTTCCAGGTGGGATACCCAGCAAAACCTCCAACGCATAGATTAGCTGCTGAAGCCTTCCTTCAATGGTAGGAACACGCGTCTTCGTCGCGGCGAGTTGCTCCCGTTGTTGCAGCACATCGACGACAGACGATTGTGCCTGTCCGAATCGCAGCTCTGTTAAATCGAGAAGCGTCTGGTTGTTCTCGATTTGATCTTCCAGCAGAAGCAATTGCCGTTTCTGTTCGAGGATCTCAAAATAAGTCTCGGCCACCGACGCTGAGAGCAAGAGTCGGGCTCCCAGCCACTCGGAGTAGGTGGCTTCACGCTCGAGTCGACGCGCTTCGCGAGCAGACCGCAGGCGACCCCAAAGATCAATTTCCCAGTCTAACAGAGCTCCCAAATTCGTCGAAGTGGTGCGCCTGCTTTGAGTAGTATCATCTTCATCAGTCCATCGAACGGCATAGGAACCGTCTCCCTCGAGTTGTGGGAACAGTCTTCCGCCCGCTTGTCGTAACGCAGCATCAGCCTGCGAAATTCGCGCTGCAATAGCGTGCATCTCCAGGTTGTTTCCCAGGGCCTGTCTCACTAATTTGGTGAGTGTCCGATCACCGAATGTCTCCCACCAGGGGCGCTCTGATTGCCGCCGCCCGAGCGACGGGCCAGCTTCGCGAAAGGTGGGGTTTGCCTGCACCAACGCCGTCACAGAACCTTCCGATCCACCAACGCACGAGCAAACAGCCAGAGTCGTGAAAGCCAGCAAAAGTAGACGTAATGCGTTCACAATGCTGGCAAGCCTCACCAGTTGACGACCTATGACAAGTGCTCCTTGAAGAAGGCAATCGTCCGCGTCCAGGCAAGCTCTGCCATTTTTTCGTCGTAGCGCCCGGTGGAATCGTTGTGAAAACCGTGATTCGCCTTCTCGTACATGTGCATTGTGTAGTCAACCTTGGCGGCTTTGAGATCTTCCTCGTATTCCGGCCAGCTTTCGTTCACGCGTTTGTCGAGCTCTGCGAGTTGGACGAGCAGTGGTGCCTTGATATCTTTGCGGATTTCCTTTGCCGCTGGTGTGCCATAAAAGGGGACGCCTGCATTTAAGGTTTCCGGAATTGCGGCAGCCAGCATGTTGACGACATAGCCGCCAAAGCAGAACCCTACGGCTCCCAATTTTCCAGAGCTTTTTTCGTGCGCTTTGAGGAATGTCGCAGCAGCGATAAAGTCAGCTTCAATCTTGGCGCGATCCATGGCTCCTTGCATGGAGCGGCCTTCGTCGTCATTGCCTGGATAGCCACCTTCTGGGTGCAGGGCATCTGGTGCGAAGGCAATAAAGCCAGCTTTCGCGACGCGTCTGGCAACATCCTTTATGTATGGATTCAGACCACGATTCTCGTGGATGACCAGGACAACAGGAGCCTTCCCGTCCAAGCCCTTGGGTGTCACCATGTATCCGCGGCCTTCACCGTGGCCTTTGGGAGAAGGGAAGGTTGCGTAAGTCGCATGAATGTCAGAATCGTTAAACGACACCTGTTCGGCTTGTGCATAGTCAGGCATCAGGGTCGACAGCAGCACGCCCATGGTCAGGCTTGCGGTGGCGACCGTGGCCAATCGAGACATGAAAGTGCGTCGATCAATTACACCGTGGGCGTATTCGTCATACCAATCAAAGGCCTCTTGAGGAATGGGAGGATGATCTGTGACTGCGGTAGAAGATTCTTGGGGCAACATAATGTGGGAATCATTGACACGGCAGATCGGCAGTCAAGCTTTTGAGTGGCCTATGTGTCACCAGGTGGCGGAAATCGGATTCGCTTCAAGCGCCGAGATCGTTGATTTCACCACAGGCTCACTGGCCTCCTTCAAATTCTCCTGTCAGCCTCGGCTCCATCAGAAAATCTGACCCGCTCGTGGTTTTATTCATCCCTTGAATCGCGAGCACATTGTCCTCACCCGGAAGCAATAAGCTCAAAAACTCAGACACATCGATCTCTTCAAATTCTACCGCCTTCGAATCGATGTGCCCTGCAGTCGCTTTGGCATCCCAACCGCCAACATCAGGAGCATTGCGTGAGGCAATTTCGGTGCCGTTGAGATAAGCAACAAATCCGTCGTCGTAACGCATGCCATACTCAAGTGTCGTGTAATTGTGATCTGCGGGTAGCGCAAATCCGTAGCGGAGATAGATCGTTGAGTTTATTAACAACATTTCATCAAGCACATGTGTATCGATGAAGGGATCAAACGTTCCGGGTCTAGTTTCAAATCCAATACCGAGTCCCTCACCAGAGACAAATCCGGCGCCGTCTGGCGCTGCAGTTGCGTTCCAGGTTGCCTCATGCGATGCATCGGTGGGAACGCTCCATTGAACATTAGTTTCCGATAGCAGATTGGCTGCCGGGAGTCCCTCACGAATTCGGATATACCTGCCATCAACGCCCGCTGGAATCTCAATTGTTTGCGTTGTGGTGGTGCCGCCGGTTGGAATTGAGAACTGCAGATCCGTCCATTCATTAGGATCATCCGCTGTCTGAACAACATAGGTACGCTCGGCTCGGGAATTCCAGGTCAGCGTGACTTCGCTCCCTCCGTCCTTTTCACTGACATCAAAAGAAGTGACTTTGAAGGGAGATGGCGGGCCAGCGACTAGGCGAATTGCACCAAAGTAAGCGTCGGCCATCTTGATGAGCCCAGCCTTGTTGGGGTGCAGTTGGTCAGGCATGTCCGAGAGGGGGACAGCAGCGCGCATATCGAGAAACGACACCTTGCGGCCAAGCGCGACCTGACCAGCAATTTTCTCTTCGACGAATGGATTGAAGTCGGCCTGAATTTGAGTGTTCGCACTGCCGCCGCGCTCCAGCAGATTCGTCACGATCATGTGGGACGTCGGCGTCGCGAGGGCAATCTTGGTCATCAGATTGTCGAGCTGGACGATGGCACGTGTATTGGATGTCCCATTGCGAAAATCATTGGTTCCAATGTGAATGAGGATCACGTCCGGTGCTTCGAACAACTCAAGCCAACGCTCAATCTGCCGGTCAATCTGGAGAATGGTCCAGCCGCTGTGGCCATCGTGGTGTTCCTCTCCGGCATCTCGGAGCACCTTGTCTGCAAAATCTTTGACACTTCCAACCATGTCGACCTCATAGCCCACAGCTGTCAGTTTCTGGTAAAGTGGCGAACGGTAGCCGCCCGCAGCGGTTGTTCCCCAAGTGATGGAATCGCCGACCGGATAGACACGCAACTGGGCTAGAGCGTCGGAGGCGAGGACGTGAAGGGCGAGGAATGCAGTGAGTAGCTGGAACGTTCTCATGGTGGATTTATGGGCGACGCTCGATTCAGATCAGATACCAGTGAGCTGTCAACATTGATGTGATAGGAATAAATGAACGCGCAGTTGTTGGTTGTTGGCATGTCGCGGAGCGACACCTCATGACTAGCCAGGCGTTTTAACGCCCGGTGTCATTGAGCGCCCATTGAATTACGTCGTGTAGCGACCGTTCAATGGCGAAGGTTAAGAGCCTTCTTTGACTGCCAGAATGTTGAGCTGTCGCTACGCGCCGCTTTGATTTCATTATCCAGTTACAGGCGTTGAAACGCCCGGCTATCGATGCATTGTCGCTCCGCGATATCGTCATTCACAGGGTTGGGTTTGGAACTATCTCTATCAAATCAATCTTGAAGATCTACTAGCTTATCATGATGAACGATAACCGTTGAATCTCAAAGTGCGAACCATCGCTGTCTGCCTGCCTGGCACACAAAACCGCGCTCGAAATGTTGCAGTGTCCATAACTACGGGCACGACCGGAGATTCCGGCCATGCCCGCAGAAATGGGAAGAGTGATAAGGCTTGCCCTGTTGCCCCACTCTTATGGTTATTCGCTGAAGACTTGGTAGTAGCGCACCCGCGTTCCGGCTGGAACGGTATCAACAAAAGACGTGCTTCCTTCTTCACCCTCGACTCCGTCATCCAGTTCTTCGAAGTCTCCTTCCAAGGTGTCGCTCCACCCGATTCCGAATGTTTGGCCCTCGACGGAAGACCAGGTGATCGTGACTTCATTGGTAGCAAGGTTGGGCACGACACTCGTGATCTGAAACGGGATTCCGCCACCGGGGGCGCCTGTCAGCACATAGAGCCTGCGAGAATCGTAGTTGATGCTGCTGCCCTGAAACGTGTAGTCGGGATTCGCACCCTCGAGGTTGTTTCCAATGCCGAGGCCGCCAGCTGCCCCACCATTGTTTGAGCCCCAGTTGTTATAGGCGAAAACGACCTCGCTGCTCATAAAGCTGTGCACCTGCATCGAACCGTGCCCGCCTCCTGACATGGTGTCGCCAAAATCGAAGGTTCCATCGTCCGCGTTCTCGATTCCCAACGCATTTGCCTGCGAATAGTTACCGCCCCAGAACTCTATGTTTCCTTCAGCGTAGAGCCCCGGAGTGAGCTTCTCCGCAGAGGCATTGGTGACAATATTCATATTGGTGACAATCTGCTGCAGAGCCTCCGGCCACGCGTCCATGTGTGGAATACCGATCAGAGTTAAGTCCTCTGTGAAGGCATCAAAGGACACCCAGACCCATTCGTCATCCAGCACCATGAGATAAGCAACTTGAGGTCCCGCAGTCAACGCGATCGAGTTATCCACGTTGTAGGCATCGCTTATGACCACTGCATCTCCTCCGAATTCATTGACAGCCGGAATCTCTAATTCGTAGACAAGCTGGAAACCACCGGACTCAGGGATCTGTGCCGCGATTTCTGCAGGGATGCGGGCGATGCCTGGACGGACGAGGATGTAGAGGTTCCTTGTCGCAAAGCTGGCAGCGTTCTCCGCGAACGTGTAGTCCGGGTTTTGGCCTTCGACCGTATTGGTTCCGATACCGATATCCGTGGTGCCGGCAAAGCCACTGCCCCAGCGATTGAAGGCGAAGAGCACTTCGCTGGCCTCGTGGTTATGTATCTGCATGGAACCGTAGCCGGTATTGGTAGCTGGCCCTCCGTCTCCAAAATCGAAGGTATCCGGACTTGCGTTCGGGATGTTCGCGTCATTCGCCCCGTTGTAGTTACCCGGCCAGAATTCGATGTTGCCGCCCGTCAAACCAGTGCCCTTCGTGATCCCTGCGAGACTGGAAGCCACGTTCATGTTCTCGACGCTGGCTTGAATGGGGGTGCCGTCCACTACATCGACAGTCGGGATACCGATGGCCGAGAGCTTTCTGGCTTGATCCAATTTGTCAAAAGACACGAAAATCCATTCACCGTCCAGTTCCATGAGGTAACCGACGCGGTCGAACGAGCCCACTTTACTGAATGCCGACTCATCGACAAGATACGTGGCTCCATTGCCCCAGGCCGGGGCCTGTTCGGGGATTTCGGCGTGGTAGATGAGTTCGTAACCCTGCGTTGCAGGGATCGTGTCAGGAAAAGCGGGTCGGGTCGACGCGACGACTTCTCTGGTCAAGGTTTCGGTAAGCTTGATACCCTCGCCAGGCAGTCCTTCGACACCGGTATAATTGACGGTATAGCTGGTGCCCGCCGTCTGTTGAGCGGTTGTCAGGATGATGGTGTCATCGATGAGTCTGACGCCGGTAATGACAAGGCCACCCGCAATCGAAAAGTTTGCCATATTGGCGGACGATTCGACCAGTGTTTCACTGAACTTCAGCAACAACTGGTCCCCGGCCAGTGATCCAATGACCGACTCAAGTTGCGGAGATTCGAAAGGTCCCGGCGTTCCTGGACGCACCAGCACGTAGAGGTTTCGCTTTTCAAATTCCGCGCCGTTCTCAGCGAATGTGTAGTCTGGATTTTGGCCTGCCACGGTGTTGGTTCCAATGCCGATCTCGGTTCCGCCACCGGCGCCTCCCCAGCGGTTGAAAGCGAAAATTACCTGGCTGGCATCGTGGTTGTGCACCTGCATCGAGCCGTAACCAGGGGTTGTCGATGCTCCGCCGTCCCCCCAATCAAATGTGCCTCCTGATGCGTTCGGGACATTCCTGGCATTGCCTGCCCCGTAGTTGCTGAACCAGAACTCGATGTTGCCGCCGGGTAACCCTGTGCCAGTAGTGATGAGATTCGGCTCCATATTGGAATAGACATCCATGTTATTCACATTGGTTTGGATCGGTGCGTCAATCGCTGCCTGGCTAGGCACCCCTACCGATGCGAGGGTTGTGGCCTGGATAATGGTTTCGTAAGACACCCAAACCCAGTTCTCATCCAGTTCCATTACGTAGGCGACGCGGTCGAAATCTTCTGTCGGGCTGGTTTCCGAATTGTCGACGACATACTCGGCTTCCTCTCCCCAGGATGGTGCCAAATCGGGAACCTCTGCCTGGTAGATGAGTTCGTAATCTCCCGAATCGGGAACAGAAGCCAGGATGCCATCGAAAGGTGTTCCCTGGAATGGCCGAACCAGAACGTAGAGGTTCCTTGTTGCAAAGTTGGCAGCGTTCTCCGCGAACGTGTAGTCCGGGTTTTGGCCTTCGACCGCATTGGTTCCGATACCGATATCCGTCGTGCCGGCAAAGCCACTGCCCCAGCGATTGAAGGCGAAGAGCACCTCGCTGGCATTGTGGTTATGTACCTGCATGGAACCGTAGCCGGTACCGGCGGCCGGCCCTCCGTCTCCAAAATCGAAGGTATCCGGACTCGCGTTCGGGATGTTCGCGTCATTCGCCCCGTTGTAGTTACCCGGCCAGAACTCGATATTTCCTCCGGTCAAGCCAGTGCCCTTCGTGATCCCTGCGAGACTGGAAGCCACGTCCATGTTGGCCACGTTGGTTTGGATCGGCACGCCAGCCACCACATCGACAGTGGGGACACCGATCGCCGAGAGTCTGTTGGCCTGACTCAGTTTGTCGAACGATACAAAGACCCACTCGCCACCGAGCTCCATGACGTAGGCCACGCGGTCGAACACGGTCGCTGTGCTGAATTTCGACTCATCGATCATGTAGGAAGCACCATTGCCCCAAGCGGGTGCAGCTTCAGGAATTTCCGCATGGTAAATGAGTTCGTAGTCTTCTGCCTCGGCGATCGTCTCCAATAATTCAGGAAACGCAGGTGCTGTCACTTCTACTGTCAGGGTATCGTTAAGTTTGGGGGCGGCACCAGGTAGCCCCTCGATACAAGTGTAGTTGAGCATGTAGGTGGTGCCTGCTGTCAGTTGCGCGGTCGTGAGCACAATTGTGTCGTTCTCGGTGAGTTCGGCATCCGTTACGGCAGGGCCTCCTACGATCGAGAAATTTCCGGCATCGGCAGACGAATCGACCAGTGGTTCGCTGAACTTGAGCACGATCTTATTACCAGCCAGCGAACCTACGCTGGACGTCAGGGCCGGTGATGGAAATGGCCCGGGAGTTCCTGCGCGCACCAGGACGTAAAGGTTACGCGTGGTGTAGTCTGCACCGTTCTCAGCGAACGTGTAGTCAATGTTGCCACCAGGATTGTTTCCGATGCCGATTTCAGTTCCGCCTGTGCCATTTCCCCAGCGGTTGAAGGCGAAGATCACCTGGCTGGCATCGTGGTTGTGCACCTGCATCGAGCCGTAACCGGCATCACTCGTTGCTCCACCGTCACCCCAATCAAATGCCGCGCCTGATGCGTTCGGGACATTCCTGGGATTGCTTTCATTGTAGTTGCTGAACCAGAATTCGATGTTGCCGCCCGTCATCCCTGTGCCTGTCGTGACGATGCCTGCATCCACTATATTGGAAAAGACGTCCATGTTGGTCACCTTAGTCTGGATCGGCTCCTCAATCGCGGCCTGACTCGGAACGCCAATCGAGGACAGTTCCTGAGCTTGCACCAGAGTGTCGTAAGATACCCACACCCAGTTCTCATCCAGTTCCATGATGTAGGCTACGCGGTCAAAATCCTCGGTCGGGCTGGTTCCCGAATTGTCGATGACATACTCGGCTTCGCTTACCCATTGGGGAGCGAGATCAGGTATCTCGGCCTCGTAGATCAGTTCATATTGATCCGAACCCGCGACTGCTCCGAGAATCTCGGCTGGGACTTCGGCTTTGAGGCTCGTCACACAAGCCAATAAAGGCAAAGTGATGGCTAAGATATCGGGTATTTTTAGCAGGGGTTTCATACTACGGTGCTTTTGCTCAATCGTTCCTGGAAATGATTCAATTGCGCTTGAATATTTGAACTAAGAGTCAACAAAATGACGCAAGGATGCGAGGTTATTCTTCGCTAATTTCGTCGAAATCGGGTATTTTTTTATCGAAATCGGGTAGAGAGTTTCTCACCTTACGAATCCTTGGTTTCTTTCGTTCCAATCCATGAAGATTGCTCCTTCCAGTCCCCGTAAACGAGTGGCACTTCTCGTCTATACTTCATTTGAGCCAGGACGTGAGACGCTTCGCGGTATCGGCAAGTTTGCTCACGAAATTGATTCCTGGCGGCTGCTTCATGTTCCCGGGAACTACAACGATCCGATTCCGAAGTGGTTGCACGAGTCCGAAGTCGATGGCATCATTGCGCGCGTAAGCGACGTAACAATGGCGCGCGCACTCAGTGCCCTCAAACTGCCGATTGTGGATGCCAATCGTGCCGTTGGAAACGTAAACATTCCTCAAGTTGATGCAGATGACGAGCGAATCTCTGCCTTGGTTGCGGAACACTTCTTTAACCGAGGCTTCGCCCACCTCGCCTTCTATCCCCACGCGAACGAATGCGAAGGATGGTCGCAGCGTCGCTGTAAATTTCTTCGATGCTTATGCGCTGGTCGTGCAACGTTTCATGTCTACCATGGAAGAGATGATCACCAGGAGGGCACCAAATCGGCGCGTGACGACGTCCGGGCTTGGGTTCGCAATTTACCGAAACCGATTGGGATCATGTTGGCGCGAGATGATGGGGGATTCGTAGTTTTGGATGCTTGTCGCGAAGAAAATTTGCTCGTTCCTGAGCAGGTAGCTGTTGTCGGAGTGGACAATGACCAGCCGCTTTGCGATCTTGTCACTCCGCCACTCAGTAGTGTGCGCTTAGATCATTTGGAAGTCGGCTACCAGGCAGCGCGCTTGCTCGATCAGCTTATGTCAGGCACCAAGCCGCCGTGCGATCCGTTGCTAGTGTCTCCAGTGGAAATTGTCACCCGTCGATCCTCCGACACACACGCCATCTCGGATACTGCCGTTGCTCTCGGGGTCCACCTCATTCATGAAAATCTTGCCAATAGTAAACTGACGAATGACGATCTTGCGCATGCTGCAGGGATGTCTCGTAGTCTCTTTCAGCGTCGATTTCGCAAAGAAACGGGGAAGTCGATTCACGATTACCTCATTGAAGCCAGGTTGAAGAAAGCCAAAGCATTGCTCAAAAATTCCAACTTAGGTCTTGCCGAAATTTCCAACCTTGTCGGGTTCGGTCGTCAAGGATACATGGGATACGTATTCAAGTCCCAACTCGGAATCACACCGGCGAGCTATCGCACGTCCTGAGATTTCTCCTCAGGAGGAAGATCAAAGCCTGAAAGACTCCTAATCTAATCGACCGTTATCGACACCACGAAGGGGGCGGCGGCCTGCATTCCGCTGAGTAGGTCGATCGAGGTGACCAATCTGTCGGGATAGGGATTTTCCCAACTAAAGATGTCGAGCACGAGGTAAGAATAGTTGAACAGTTCTGCACGCGGGGTTGAGCCCACCCATCCGATTCTCGCGTAGGGGAGGGGGGCTGGTTGTTCACTTTGCCACCACTCTCGGATGTGCTGATTCAATGTCACAGGAACATCGATTTTATCGCCATTTTCGTAGTTCACGCGATAGGTGAGGGGTGCACTGAATTCAGGGGTTTCGTCGCTGTAAGCAGCGGCATGAAGTGCATGCAGATGATGAAACCCGCGATCTACAGGAATCGCGCTGACCTTCTCAGGAAAATGTTCACCCACTCTTGCAGTGGTAGATCCGGCGAGCTGAATGACACCACGAAGATCGAATGTATGCCCAGCAAGCGAATGCAATCCGCTCGGCATCTCGGCGAGATCGTTGCGAAAGGACGCGCGGTCGACAGGATGGGTTCCCTGCCAAACTCGCTGCAGCGAACCATTGTAAAATGCTGTCATATCCAACTGGTCGGGAGAGGCACCTCGCGGGCGTGGAGGAATGTCAGGGTAATGCTCTGGATATGCGTATCCACCCTGACTCCATAACGCTTCAGACCTGCGAGCCGTGGCAATTTTCTCGGCCGCACTGTTGTTGTTTGCTCTCTCAGCATGATAGATCGCTGCACGCCAGGATCCTTCGCGGAGGCAATGTGCGATTGTCCGACGACGCCAGTCTTCGTCCGGTGATCGCCAGTTTTTGCGCCACTCTTGTCTGAATTCAAAAGACCGCGCAAACGTTTCGGCCAGCACTTTGGAATCAGACAATGGCTGGAGGCTTCCGTCGGTGAAACTTTGCCCCGAAAGCGCTTCGCTGTAAACTCGCAAAGCCTCGGAATCGTCCTGCCAGGGGCGGAGATTTCGGATCGTGGCGAGACTACTGTTCCCGCCGGTGAGCAACAAAGCTTCTTGATCCATCTCTGAGACAGCCACCGATCTTACTGCTCCGACTTCCTCCAGGAATGGGGTTAATGCATTGCCGTTCTCACTCTCGCGCAACTGCATTCCGCCGGGATAACCAGTGGTTGCTACAACCCAATCGCCACTGGGTGAAAAACTGCCCGACAGCAGATCGCCGGGATACTCTTGCTCCAGCTCGGGCTCTGAGAGCGCGTTGAGTTGATGAATTTTTGCATTGCCATTGAGTCCGATCGAGATCATTCGGTTCGAAGTTGGGTGCAAGTAGACGTGCTGCACCACTGTCGACGCGTGATCCAACGCAGCGACCTGTCGTTGTTCAGGCATGATGTCCCGGTGAATGAGTTTGTGTTCATGTAAAGCAGCCAAACCACCGGCCAACGATTCAGCCACCTGCAGGCAATCGTCGAGTGGAAGTAGTCCATGTTTGCGGATTTCCCCTTTCAACGTGCGTGCCTGATAGGACTCCAGATCCAACGGTTCCACCGCACTTTCTGCATCAGCTAACTCCATGATATAGTAGAGACACCGCAGCGTGTTATCTCGACCAATGTGAAGGACAGCAACCAGGCCATCGTATTGACGGGAAATGGGTTCGTAACGCTGGATTCCTTAGAACTCACGCTCATAGGGACGATCGTCTTCGAACAAGTCGCGGCTCACTATCTTCACCGCACGATATTCGCCCGTGATGCTGCGGGCCAGCCATATCTCACCGTAGCCACCTTCGCCGATCTTGCGGATCAGCGTGTGGTCAGGAATCGTAATCCTCGGTAGCTCGAGCATACCGAACAGTAGCCTCAACAGCCCCTCAGAGAAGCTTTTCCAGTGCCCTGATCTCTTTTTTTACAAGTCGGTTCACGCGATGCACCATTACATGCACATTCACCTTGCTCACCCCCAGCTGTTGCGCGACCTGTGGTGCGGGAACCTCTTCGAGCGTACACAGCTGGTAAACTTGAAATGCCTTGGGGCGAACTTGCGACTTCACCTTGCTCAGCGCTGTCTGTAGCAAATACGTCGCCCACTCCGCCTCCCAGACCCGATCAATGGTATCTGCAGCCGGATCTGGCAACCGCTCAATCATTGATGCGTTGTCATCAGCGTCGCCACCGGAGCGTCTTGCTGCATCCGCCGGTTTGCGTTTACGTGCCTGATCGATAATCCGCCAACGCGTGAGTTTGAGCAACCACGCTTTGAACGATCCTCGGTTTGAATCCGTATCAAATTCCCCAATCGTATTGGTCACCGAGAGCATCGTCTCCTGCACCACCTCATCCGCTTCCTCATTCGTCAGCCCCGACTTCACCGCCACAGAGTAGATCAACCGATGATATGTCTCAAAAAAATCGGCCCAACTGCGCTGATCCTTCGGGTCTTTGATTCGACTGATCAGGCTGTGACGGGTCGGAATCGAATCTGTATGAACCTCACGGGGATTGGTTTCACTGGGCATAAAAATAGGCGGTGGCTATCAGGTAGACGAACGGCTGGCGTCAGGACTTACAAGTTTCTTTGAGGAATTTCAGCTCTCGTCGCCGGAGTTGGATTTTCTTGCCCACGTACAGGAGCGGCCATAAGCTAAGTGATAGAGCAATACCATCAACATGGATAGATTCCTGCTATGCCGACCACTGATCTGCTTTTCTTTCAAAAATCTGTAAGCGCCAGCCACTTGGCTCCGTGTTGTTGGGTAGACACCCACTATCACGATGCCTGATCCACTGAATATCGCCGCTGGTTGACAGCGATTCCGCTCGCGTCGCTTGCTGCTGTCGCCATCAATATCCCTGCTACTGGTCAGAAAGGGCTGGAGTTTGAGATGGTTGACTTTTCGGAGGACGAAGTGCGATTAACTCTGGATGGCGAAGGTGATTCTTACTACCTGCTGGAGAGCGGCAGTGAGTTGATCGATTTTTTGCCGACGGATGCGGCATTGGGGAGAGATCGTGAGCTGATTTTTCAGGGAGAAGATTTATCAGGTACGGAACAGATGTACTACCGAGTACGGAAAATTCTGCTCTCGGAGCCGGATGATGTTGATGGGGATGCGATTGATGATGTGACTGAGTTGCTGCATCCGGACTCGCTGGATGCGGTGAATGGATTGGATGGTTTCTGGGATTTCGATTTTGATGGGACATCGAATCGAGATGAGGTGCGGCTTGGTACCAATCACGAGGTGCCGGATGGGATTTCTACTGGGCTGGCGGCGATCGATTCGACGACACCATTTAACGGCGAAGATCGAGTCAGCACGACTCGAAAGGTGATCGTGAGATTTACGGATCGCATCAATCGTTGGACGCTGAATGACTCGAACTTCACGCTGAGCTCCAATGGCAAAAAGGTCGCGGGTTCGATTAAAGTGTCAACGACCGAGGCGTTCGCCACATTCTTGCCCGCCGAGTTCATTTCGCCGTCTACGGAAGTGCGGGTCAAATTAGTTGGCGACACGATTCTTGGAAGAAACGGGCAGGCTTTGGATGCGGATGGGGATGGCGAGCCGGGTGGTATCTATCAATTTGAATATCGCACGCTTCCTCTCACTCCGCTCCCAGGGACGAATGTCTTTGGCTATGTATTCGATGCGATGAAGCGGGACGCCGACGGGAACTCGATTCCGGTGGAAGGTGTCACCATTCGTCTCGACGATCTGCCGATCTCCGCAAAGACAGATGCGACTGGGCGCTTTCAATTGAACGATCTCCCTGCCCCTGAGTTCTTCGCGCACATCGACGGCTCAACCGCAATCACGAAAACGCCGGGTACTGGTTACCCGGTCATTGGAAAGAAGTTTCATTCGGTTCCCGGGCAAACGGTGCAACTGAACCACCACGGGAATGTCTTTGATATCTACATTCCGTTGATGACGAAAGGTGATGTGCAGGCGCTGGACAACACGACAACTTCAGTAGTGAAATTCGGCAACGGCGGCACAGCGGACGTGAATGCCATCCTGCCAGAAATCGATCCAGCGCTGCTGGCAGAGATGACGTTAATGATTTCTCCCGGATCAGCGCGGACAGCGACTGGATCCATAGCGAACACTGCGGCGATCATTCCAGTGCCGCCGGGCAGGACGCCGTCACCACTGCCGCCGATGACGAATCCATCTCTGGTCGTGTCCGTCCAGGCAGGGACCAATGGCGCGTTCAACGGCTCCAATGGAGGGGCAACGAATTTCGACGTTCCGGCTCCCATCACGTTCCCGAATACCGATGGCCTGGCACCCGGCGAGAAATCCCTTATTTATTCCTTCGATCATGACGCCGGCACTTGGGTCAGTATCGGAACAGCGACTGTCAGCGCCGATGGCAGGCGCCTGGAGTCCGATCCCGGTGTAGGCGTCCGCGCTCCAGGCTGGCACTTAGCTTTTCCACTATCCCCCGGGCGCGGAGACACACCGCGCGGTGGTGGTGGCGGTGGGCCAGGCAACGGTGGCGGACCAAGTACTGGCGGCGGCGGCGGACCAGGGGGAGGCGGAGGGCCTGCTGGCCCGGGCGGCCCGGGTGGCGGCGGACCTGGCGGAAATGGCGGCCCAACGTCAGGTGGTTTGCCTGGAGGTGGTGGCGGCCCCACAGGCGGTGGAGGGCCCGGCGGAGGGCCGGCTCAAGGCGGCGGTGGCCCCGGTGTCGGTGGGCCTGGAACTCCTGGTGGCCCAGGAGGCGCTGATGGAACGATCGGCGAACCTGGGAGCGTTCCCGCAGGCGATGACTGCTTCTTCATCGTCTGTATTCAAGTGGACGGCTATCCCGACACGCGGGTGCGCACCGACAGCGCGGGCCTTTTCTATCATTGCTGATCCAATGGCACCGGTTTTCGTTAAGACGCTGCAGATAGAGGGCACGCAGCTCGCTTACGCCAGCGGCATTCTTTATGTCGGCGCAGACACCGAGCTGCATTCTTTTTCCATCTTCCGGAACGATTCAGGCCTCTCAGCAGAAGGCCTCGATGTCCTTGGCTTGTCGGCAAAGATCACAGACCTGGCGAGAGAACATCAGAAGTTGTATGTGATGCAATTCAATCGTGAGATCCAAGTGGTGGATATCGCTCGTTTTGACCTGAGGCCCGAGGGAAGCGCGGTGTTTGCGCAAGGCGGGAGCACACTCTTTGTCGGCGGTGGCAAAGGCTACGCGGCGGCAGCAAACTTCGGCCTCGGTGGAGTCGCCACCTTTGATCTCGCAGATCCGAACGCGCCCGCATTGATTAGCCTGTCGGACGTGCCTGGAGGATTTCTTGCACCCAAACGTGATGTCGCCGTCTCTGGCTCTGGTATCGGCATGATCGTTGGGCAGGGCTCTCAGCAAGACGTTACACTCATCGATCTGTCCGACCCGGAGAAAACTTTCGAACTACTGACCGCTTATGATCTATCCGAGGAGGCCCAGGCCGTGGCCATGGCATCCGGATTCGGCTTCGTGGCCAATGGAACCGCTGGCCTGCGTGTCTACAACTACCTTGCATTCGATGCCCTGGGCACACCGCCCACGGTGACCATCGATACCACGGCTCTCGATGTCGATAGCGCAACTCCAGGAATCCAAATGGTGGAAAGCACCGTCGTCCCCATTCTCACTACCATCACTGACGACGTTCAGGTTCGCGATGTGCGATTGTTAGTCGATGGCGATCCAGTGCTGGTCGACGTGGCGTTCCCTATGATCTATCGGTGCGCATTCCGTCTCTCGCCGATGCCAACACGGTAGAACTACGTGTCCAGGCAACGGACACCGGAGGAAACATCGGGCTCTCTGAGCCACTGCAGATCGAGATCGTTCCGGACACGGTGCGCCCGACGATTATATCGATCAATCCTCAAGATGGTGCCGTGCGCGGAAAAGGATTCACTTCCGTGCTGATCGAATTCTCGGAGCCCATGGACTCGACGAAAATCAGTGCGGCAACTATTGGGATGGCCCTCAACATTGGAATGGCATTGCCGATTGAACCCGTTTCCATCACGCCGAGATCCTTTGCCACGACGTTTCAGTTTGTTTACCCTCCATTCGAACCAGGGGATTATCATATGTCTTTGTTCGCTTCCGTAATCACCGACGTTGCGGGGAATCCACTCGGGGACTCGCTCTTCGTGAGTACCTTTGAAGTTGCCGAGGCAACGGCCGTATTTGTCACGAGCGAAGGCGGAGACTGGAATACTGGCAGCAACTGGGATTCGGGCACTGTCCCTGACGCAGATGATGACGTTTTGCTCGATCTTCCAGCGGGTGCAGAGGTTACTTTCAGCAGTGGCGAATCCACCATTCGGAACTTGACCGGAAAGACGCCGGTGACGGTAACTGGTGGAATTCTTGAAGTCACCGATTCCATCCGGCTGGACGCAGCGCTGACTTTGGACGGTGGCGCGATCAAAGGAGCGACCATCCTTCCCGGTGCTGATGGCCAATGCCTGGAGGTGACACCAGACAGAGCCAATCTTCTCATAGGCGTGACGCTCGGGTGTGACATCGTACTCGATCAAACGGGTGCCAGTTTCAGAGTTGATGAGGGGATCACCCTGAACAGCGCGACCATTACGCTCGAGGCAAATATCAGTAAGATCGGTTTCGTGGGAGACGAAACCATTGAAGGCAACGGTAGAATCTTCTTTAGTCCTTTTCTTACAAATTACCTGGAAATGGCAGAGGCGGGCACACTCACGATCGGCAGCGGAATCATCATCGAAGGATCGCGAGGCTATATTGGAGGGCTCAATGGCTGGGGAGTAGACTGCAATGTTATCAACAACGGACTCATCAGGGCCACTTGGAATATTGGGGAACTATTTATCGAAACCCGTGGCGGGCACTTCACGAGCGGTCCCACTGGCAGACTGGTGGCACTCTTCGTATTGCGCAGATGATGGGGAATTTTGGTGAAACGGCGTTGATCACTGGAAAATTCGTCATTGACGAAGGTAATTACAATATCGATCAACTCATTGAAATCGAATCCGGTGTTCTGGATCTTGGTGGACTTTGGGGGAATAACTCCGTGCTGACTCTTGGCCCCGCCGGACGTCTCATTCTCAACGGCACTGTCCGCCTGGACAAGCTCGGCGCGATCAATCGCACCGGCAGTGGTGGCACAGTCGAGCTTTGCGGTGATCTTAATCTCGACGGCGAAACGCTGACGCTCAACGCTACCACTGGGAATTGGCTACTCAGAGGCGGCAAGCTCCGCAACGGTGTCTACAACAGCGAAGGTGACGGAATTTTGCAAATTGGGGAGGATCGTGACGGGCTCCTGGATAACATGATTCTCAATGGCGATGTCGAGATGATCGAAACTCAGCCCGCGGTAAGGGTAGACAATGGGTTAACATTAAACGGAGATTTC
>JBNMNB010000022.1:0-48755 GCA_051270635.1 Verrucomicrobiales bacterium
CTACGCGCATAGACTACATTGTTGATCAGGAAATAAACTTCGTATTGCCCAATGGAGGGCGGTAGGATGCGGAATCCAGCTGCTGGATCCTCGACAGCATGGTCGGTTCCAATTTCTAAAAAGGTGACAGCCCCGGCAATTTTGCGCACCGCTACGAAGCTCTGCGGATAGACAATCGCCTCTGTGCAGAATTCGTCGGGCTGAGGCAGACGGGATTCGTAAGAAACCGTCACTGCACCGTCGGCACTCTGCCTCACTTCACGAATGTTGACACCATAGCAGCCGTTGGGTCGCGGCCCCTGTAGCACTCCCAGAAGGGTGTAGTCGTTTAGATTCAGAGGCGGCTCTGGCGGCAGTCCATCGATAGGCACAGAGCTACTCCATGCCTCGGCCCATTCGCCAGCGGTCTGAATCACCAGATTCTTTGGCTCCAAAGCATTCCAGTTCCCAACATCAATCGGCTCGAAAGGGATAATTTCACCGCCGCCTCCACCGTTGCCACTAACATTAAGACGATAGAGGTGATTCTGTTCCACAAGGCCCGGATCGATAATGAACTCGACCCGCTCGGCGGTCGCAGGAAGGTAGAAGGCATTCCCCACGCGGCGGACATTGCCCCAGTCGACGATGTGGTGGTATGGATAACCCGGAAATGCCACATGCACATCAGCCACCGCACCGGCTTCAGTGGTTTCGATATCGATCTCTGCGCGGGCAAGAATCCCACCACCATCAGGGCGTGAAAAATGTGTCCGTGCCAGCGGCTGACCATTGACCCGAAACACCACCCAGTAGAGCCGAGCATCATCAAGCGGTGGGTTCGGATTCGGCAGGCGGCCAGGCGGGAGCAGCAAGCCATCTTCTGGAGCTGGTCCGGGCAGCGCAATCACAACCTGCTCGAAGACGACTGGCAAGTCGATCTGCGGAACGGCGACGATCTCGAACGGCTGCGATCTCTGGTTATCCGGTGGTTCGACGCCCGGGTAGATGAGAGCGTAGCGAACGACTAATTTTCCTTCGGTGATCACCACCTGGGAAATTTGCACTTCCACCCCGACTGGCTGAGTTCCGATCCCAGCGCCGACAACCATGTGCGTGGCAAAATCGACAGGCGGCGCGGGCAAACCCGCATCCACCAGAGGATTCCAGTTCTCCGATATCAGCGTCTTCCATTCCTCTGCATTGCGCACTACAAACTCAAGTGGCTCTGGCAGAAACAACGGGCCGGCTGCCGAGTCTGGAAGGACTTCAAAGTCGATCGGCTCCTCGTCTGGCGGTACTACTCGTGGCAGCAGTTGATAGCTATGCTCCTGATTTGCTCCTGCATCTGAAGGATCTGCTGACGCATCCAGGAAAAAGGTTTTCCCATTCAGCACGGGCTTGCCCCAATCAGTAATCGTATGGGAACGAAGCTCTGTAGTAACATCGGCGAAGATCTTGTCCCCTCGCGAGCGCACGCTGATCTTCGCATTACCGATCACCAGATCTGGTTCAATATCGACCATCAGCAGGCCAATGTCCTGCGCCTCGTTGCCTTGCCCTGCCTCGTTAGCCAGCTGCCCCCTCACCAGGGTGAGGATGTAGTGCCCGTTCCAACGCGACGTCCATCCATCTGCCGGAGCCAGCGTGTAAACGGCCTCGATTCGGCGGTTACCAGAACTAGTGGAGAAATCTCGCAGCGATCCGATCAATGGCGCAGGAAGGTCCACCACCGATCCGTCAGGCGCGATCAATTCGGCATGGAACACCGCGATGTCTCCATCGCCCAGTGACTCGATATCGATCGGGTCTTCACTACGATACGTCACCAAAATTTCTGCCGTCTCCTCTGGCTCATGGATCGGCCTGGCGTCTGCGTCTGCCCTGAGATCGAATGTGTTCTTCTTGAAAGGAATCACTCCAAGGTTTTGTCCCTCAGACTTCACTCCACCAATGGTGGCCACGCCACCTTGCACCAGATACACCTCAAGTCCTTCTGCAAATGCACCGCCCCACTTTGCCCAATCCTCATCGGTGCAAACGATCGCGTAAAGCGCCAGCGTTGGCCCGCCATCGGCAGCGACGTCATAGCGCACCAACTTTGCGAACTGTGACAGGCAATCTGGCACCGGACCAGCCAGATCCAGCGTATGCAAAATCGGGTTGGTGACCTTGATGTCGTCATCACCGAGCGTCTCAACATCCACTGGTGACTGACCGGAATAAGTCACGCTGAACTGGTGACGCGTTGCCATTGGATCGAGCGGCGCTGTGCGCAGCGTTGCGTTAAGTCCACTCGATGCCGGGGATAGAAATGTCTTACGAGCCAACTGCTTGCCGCCACTGACGATCCGCAGGTTCCAGCGTCCCTCTTCGAGCAATCCCAGTGCGTAGCGATGACTGTCAGAAGCACTTCCATCCGGGCCAGGCTCCGGATCTGGTTCACCATTGGGAACCACGGCGGTTTCGATCTCAATGACGATTGTGCGACCCTCTTGACGTGCAGGTTCACCCCAGTTCACAACGGCAATTTGCGGAGATAGCACAACCGTCACAGAGGCGACATGGTCGTAAAAACAATCGCCACCACCGCCTGCAAAGTCTTCTTCCGGACAAGCGATTGCGCCCGTGAAGGCAACTGAGATATTCCGAACGCGGATCTTTCCATCCGGCCCGGCAATCTTAAAGCGCGCAGAATCGCACACTTGCCCGTTGAGGCAAAATGTGAAAGTGTAGATCCCCGGCTCAGGTTGGGGGATTTCGTAACCCATTTCCCAGATGTCCTCACCCTCTTGATCAGGAGAGAAGGTGGCTTCCGCGTCAACAAAGAAGCGGTTTCCCAGACGCTGAACTTCACCTGGATTCGCGATCAGCCATCCAGATTCCAGGAACTGCACATTCACATTCCCCATCAGCGGTTGCGTCGCTCCCTGTGAAATGCTCACGGTCGTTTCCGCTGGCACTTCCAGAGGAATGTCACGCTTCTCAAACGGCTTTACCTCGAGCAATTGATCGTCGACACGCACTTCGAACAGATACTCACCTGGTGGCAAGTCTCCCAGTGGATAGCTGTGAGATGCTGTCTTCGTCCCCCTATCAACCTTACTGGTTTCGATACGCACAAACAGGCGCTCGCCATCGCGCATCACTTCGCCCCATTCGACTTCCACTGCGGACGCAAACTTAATGCGCACATTAGCCTTACATCCACCATCGGATTCCGTGATGTTCACACTCCAGTCGTCTACAGTGACCGGACTCGGTTCACCAATACGAACGCCGAACGTGCCCAGCAACTGATGTGGAACAAAGCCGCCCTGCTCCAGGGATAGAGACTCTGGAGCAATCAACACTGAATAGGAACCATTGTCCTGCGCAGTCCAGGTGTCACCATTTGGGGTAGCCAATGAATACGTTGCCACAATCGGCGGATTATCGATCCATGGAAAGAAAGGATCACCATTGGGCCCGACAATGCCATTGCTTTTCAGAAAATCTACGTCGTCCCAGGGGAAATTAACCGGCGATTCCTCGTAGCCTTCCAGAGTTGCCAGGGCATTGAAACCGCCAGGGCTCACTACCCAGATCTCGTCATCTCCGAGTGTTTCTGCTACAATTTGATCAAAGTAGGTGAGGCGCAATGATTGCGCTGCCACTCCTTCATCATAGACATCAGGAGCCTCAAGGAGGATACCTTGTGCAGACCAGAGCCATGGCTGACCCTCCTGCGCATTGACCATAGTACTCCCCATCGACAGAGAAGTAACGACCACACCGAATATCAGCAACATCGGGCGAATGAACGCTGATAGTTTTCGCGTTTTCATAGTTAGTATTTTGCCAGCTAAATGATTATCAGGTTTTTTCCGTTGAATGCGCTAAAACTCTGATCTTCCATCGCCCGCACAACGCACAAGGCCTGCGATCACACAAAAACAGGAGGAAATGATTTGTCCCACAAGGGAACAGTCAACAGTGTCAGCAGGGAGACTATGCCGCAATCACTATTAAACCGCCGTGAATATGACGAAAAGAGCCAATCTTATTCCTGAGAAATCACTATCGATTCTTAATGAAGTTCACGCTGCGGCGCGTAGTGGTGAATTTTAGTCGCCAACGTTCGCCAGTTTACACCTGCGACTAAAGCCGGTTAACGACCTAACCTATTAAATCATTCTTGAATATGTTTCTCTCCCAGAGACGCATGACCAAGGCGTCAGAGCCCCGCCCAAAAGGATGAGTTACCAAGTCCTGCCAGGATGGCCAATGACGTGCCGCAGTGCGAGGATCCAGAGAAGAAGTATTGGAATGCAACGCGTGATCTGGTAGAGACACAGAATGGATCAGCAAGCCAGGAAATTTCTCGCAGCAGCAGCAGCGGCCAAAGGCCCTCCGGTGCCGGAGATGACGCCGGCGGAAGCAAGAGAAATGTTCGCCGACTTGAAGGGGGTTTTTTTGTCTGAAAGCGAGGAAGTCAACGTAATTGACATCGATGCCGATGGCGTGCCATGTCGACTCTATCGACCCGCTGATGCAGAGGGCGAAACTCTCCCGGTCGTGCTGTATTTCCACGGTGGTGGCTGGGTGGTTGGTAGCGTGGAGACGCACGACACACTGTGCCAGCACTTGTGCCACCATAGCGGTGCCGTAATCATTTCAGTCGACTATCGACTTGCCCCTGAAGCGCCCTTTCCAGCTGCTGCATACGACTGCTACCAAGCGCTCGACTATGTCGTTCGCAATGCGGAACTGCTGCACATTGATCCTGCAAAACTGGCCGTAGCCGGCGACAGCGCGGGAGGCAACCTGGCAGCGTTGATATGCCAGAAGGTCCGGGATGCGCGCGGCTCATCTGCCAATGGCGCAGAAGACCCCGACGTCCCTGACATTGCCTTTCAGGCATTGCTTTACCCCGTCACTGATGCTGGCTGCAACACGCCATCCTACAATGACTTCGCCAAGGATCACGGACTGACGAAGGAGGAGATGCAATACTTCTGGGCCTGCTACTGCGGTGGTAGCCAGGCAGATGAAACGAAGGCATCTCCTCTGCGGACGAACGATTGCTCCGCGCTTCCACCTGCATGGATTCTGACAGCAGAATTCGATGTCCTGAGGGACGAAGGTGAAAAGTATGCGGCCAAATTGAAAGCGGCTGGGGTCAATGTCGAACTGGAACGGTGGCGCGGACAAATCCATGGATTCGTCCACTTTGCCGGATTCTTCGATGAAGGAAAACGGGCAATCGAACGCGCGGCACTGAAACTGAAGACTGCCCTGAAGTGATCGATTGCCGAAATCACTACTTGTCCGCGCGCTGGCTGCGTCGAAGCTGCTGACGTGTCACGCAACCGCCCGAAGAAACGCTCGAAGCGTCCCAGCCGCAAGAAACACCAGCCCATGGGGATGGACATCCTGCATGAGGATCGCGATGTCATTGTGGTCAATAAGGCCGCTGGCCTGCTTACCATTGGCACCGGCAGAGACGGCGGACGCACTGCCCATGCCGCACTCACTGACTACGTTAAAAAGGGGAATCCAAAGTCGCGCGAGCAAATCTTCATTGTCCATCGACTGGATCGTGACACATCAGGAGCCGTGGTTTTCGCAAGAACGGAAGAGGCAAAGATTACCCTGCAGTCGAATTGGAAAAGTGCGGAGAAAACTTACCTTGCCTTTGTTGAGGGGCATCCAGATCCTGCCGAAGATACCATTTCAACTTACCTTATTGAGAACTCAGCGCGGCGCGTTTATTCATCGCCAGACCCAAAGGATGGCAAACTCTCTCACACGCATTACAAGGTTATCAAGACGGTGGGAGCGCGGACACTAGTGGAGATTCGCCTGCTGACCGGCCGCAAGAATCAAATTCGCGTCCACCTTGCCGACAAGGGATGGCCGATCGTGGGGGACTCGAAATACGGCAGGAAAATTCGGGACAACAAGCGACTGGCCTTGCATTCTTACGTGCTCAGTTTTGATCATCCGTTTCACGGAGACAGGATCACCATCACCGCACCGGTGCCGGAGACATTTCACCGCATGGCTGCCGCTCCTCCGCCGGAACCGCCAAAGGAAAAGACGCAACGAGAACACGGTCGACGCTCAGGCGAAGAGCGATCGTAGGTTGCATTTTGACCGGGATTCTGTAGAAAGGCTGACTTCCTGATTCCTGCGAATCGCTTCAACATGGGTAACCGTTTTTACAATTCATTCGATCTCGAGAGCCTCGAACCGGAACCTGCCGGGGGTGACGACTATCGGACTGTCTTTCAAAGGAACCGAGATCGAATCATTTACACTTCGGCGTTTCGTCGCCTGCAAAATAAGACGCAGGTGTTTCTTTCAGGGGACTACGACTTCTATCGTACGCGACTGACGCACTCGATTGAAGTCTCGCAGATTGGACGCAGCATTTGTGCTTATTTGCAGAGTACATCACCGCTGCTGAGTGATGATTTTTTCGTAGATTCAGATGTGGTCGAGGCCAGTTGCCTCTCGCACGATATTGGTCATCCGCCATTTGGTCACACGGGCGAGAGGGCATTAAATCGACTGATGCAACCGTACGGCGGATTCGAAGGAAACGCGCAGACGTTGCGCATGCTCACCGAAACGATTTTCTCCAACAGTGGTCGGGGCATGAATCCGTGCCGTGCGTTTCTTGACGGCGTGCTCAAGTATAAAACGCTGCACAGCGAACTCAATGATCCTGAGAATCATTTTCTCTACGACCCGCAGGATCGCTTCATCGACTTTGTTTACGGGGAACAGGCTTTCCCGGTTGAACTCACGCCCGGAAAAACGAGGGACGCCTTTCGTTCGATCGAGTGCGAGATTATGGACTGGGCAGATGACACGGCTTATTCATTGAATGACTTAATGGATGGCATCAATGCTGGATTCATCACCCTGGAAAAGCTGGAGCGCTGGGCCACATCCGAATCACTTGAGGGAACGCAGGCACACCATGTGGAGGAGCTCATGCGCGCAATTCGCGATGCCAGAGTCGAAGGCAGACTGGGCCGTAAAGTGGGCGCGTTCATTGCTGCATGTGATCTGAAAGAAGACGTCAATTTCCTCAGTGCGACGACCAATCGGCATCGCTATCGGCTAAAAGTCACTGCAGAAGCAAGAGCCGAAGCAGAGGTTTACAAGCGCATTTCTTTTCACCTCGTGTTCCGCTCTCAAGAATTGCACCAGCTCGATCACAAGGCCGACTACGTCCTTACTCGTCTCTTCCGCGTGCTGGAAAAACGCTACGTCGTTGGCGAAGGAAAATTGCGACTTCTGCCGGAAATGCAGGAGCAGGCGATTCTCCGCGCACCTGAACCAGAGCAACGCGCGCGCCTGGTCTGCGATGCGATTGCCGCGATGACGGACGGCTTTGCGACGCGCACTTACAAACGGCTATTTGATGCCGACTTTGGTTCCATAGCAGACTTGGTTTAATTCTGCCCTAGCGGCAAAAGTCGGCACGGTATTCGCGAGCAGTGCGGCCAGTGGTTGATTTCATCTGCTCGTCCAGATTCGCCGCACTGGCATAGCCCACTTGCTCAGCAATTTCCTCGTTGCTCAGTGGTGTCCCGAGCATCAATCGCGCAGCATGTTGCGCCCGCCGCCGCTCCAGATACTTCATTGGAGGCATGCCAGTGCCATCCTCAATAATTTCGGTGAGCTTCGGCTCACTGATTTTGCATTGCTTCGCCGCCAGGCGCAAGTTCAACCGGATCCCCCGACTGGCAGCACCCTCAAGCATTGTAACAAACTCGTGAGTGTTCGGGCCCCACGGCAGATGCTGTTCACCGCGCCAGAATTTGCCATTTGCAGCGGCCAGATGCAGAAGAATTTTCAGCAGCGTATGCTTTGCCAATGCGCCTGCTGCCTCAGCCTGGGCAGACACTCGGCGGATCACTGACAAATCGGACTCCACCGCCGCTAGATCGGGCTCGTCAAGTGTGAACCGCTGGGTCCTGCATTCCAGATCGAAGTAGAACAACGTGCCCCACAGCGCTGCTGCATCGGGTGTCAGCAGAACGGACTCCGCAGCGTCCGACAACCATTCTGGAAGAAAACGCAGGCCTGTCATGGAAAGAGAATGAACCGCTGTCAGATTCTGATGATCGCCCGGAGCCAGAACAATGACATTTCCTTTCGCGATGACCTTCTTGCCGATGCTCTTACCATTGTCCACGACCGCTTTACCGGAATGCACGACAAAAATCTCTGGCTGCTCGCGCTTCGTCAATTCAAAGCCCGATGACAAACGAAAAGCGCGCAGGCGCAGCGGCCACTGGCCCAGCTTTTCCTGTTCGTTCGTTGAGTTCTGGTTCTTCTTTAAGAATCGCATCTGCCTATAATAGGTAGCGCAATTCTCTCGTTTGAAAACAGCTTAGATCGATTACATGACTGGAAAGATCACCGTCACTGAAGTAGGCGATTTCGGCGATCGACTTGAATGCATCAGCGGTGAGTGGCTTGGTCATATAGCCTTGAGATACTGGGATTTTCCGATCGGTCTTGATTCAAAAGGGTAATCAGGACTAATGATTTTGTGGGACTGAACGTCCTGCGTTTAGATTCTCTCGTTTCAATCAACTGAACTCCCACCCTTACTTTTCATGCCGACCTTTTACCAAACTCTTCTGCTGGCCACCTTTGCATTCGCCATAAGTACACAGCAAGCAGGGGCGCAGGGCCCGAGCGAAGATGCACTTATCCCCTCAGAAGTAGAGATCCAGACTCCTCCCAAAACGGTGCCGATGAAAGGACGCATCAAACCGTTGTTCTGGAAGGCAGAAATTGGCAAATCAGCACTGTTCATCCCGCTTCAAGAGATTGAATTCGCGTCGGTGCAGAACTACAAAGTCGTATCCAGCGTCCTGCAGCAAGGACGTGATGTCATCACCGAAAAATCTGAGGCGATTCGTGTCCGCGAGCTCACGATCTCAACCAAGTCCCACAATTTCATTCGCATCTACTACTTCGACAAACTGAATGATGCTGCGAATCAGGAAGGAGATCAGGTTTCCACGCTCAAAGAACTCGAGCGCCTGCGCGGAAAACTGGCGACTGCCAAAGACCAGCCATACCCGGTCAAACACTACCCGCAAACCACACATCAACACATGGTGGAATACCGCGTAGCCAGCGAAAATGATGTCGAAAAACTCTACGAAAGTTTACAGGAGACGCTCATCGACTTCCATGCCTACCAGCTGATCGACGACCAGAAGCAGGACACAGTCTCCAAAGTTCGGGCCGGTGAAAGCAAGTGAGCCGCACCTCATTCGCTCATCCACCGCACCTAATCCCTGCATGATCAGTGGCCGTCATCATCGTGATGTTCGTCGTCACCATGATGGTCTCCATCGTCATGATGATGCTCACTGTCTTCGTTATCGTTATCGTTATCGTTATCGTCGCGCTGATTGTTGTCGTTAAGATCCTCGAGACCTTCGACCAGATTCTTCAAATGGTCGCGCGTGACACGCTCCATTTGTTCCAATCGATCACCGAACTTCTCTTCGATATGCTCAAATCGTTGTCCTACCCGGCCGTGAATCGCTTCAAGGTTTCGCTCTAAATTCTCCAGCCTCTTGTCTGCATTCTCACGTTGTTCCCTTGCACGTTGATCAAAGTGCTCCCGCGCTTGCGAAAATTCACCCTGCAAATGCTCCATGCGTTCGTGCACTTCCCGCAATCTCTGCTCAAATTGCTCGCGCATCTCTGCCGCCTGATCGGGCGATCGATCGCGAACACCCTCTCCACCAGGACGCGCTTCGCGACTCCTCGGTGAATTTTCCTCAGGGCGGCCGGGGCGGCCATTTCCTTCACTCAGTAGCTCGCGACCACGCCGCCGCAAATCGTTGGCAACATCATGTAGCCCAGCTGCGTGAAGATTCTTGATCGCCTCTGCAAAATGAGCACGCCGACCCTCACCATCATTGTCACGTTCCCGTCCCTCACGTTGCTGCTTTTGCTTTATCTCACGCTTTCCATTTTCTGCCTGCTCTTTTTTCTGCCGCTTCGGCTGCTTATCGTTGTCATCCTCAGCGAGCGTCGGCTGACAGGCCAGGGTGCCTGCCAGGCCGAATGATAGAAGTGAATAAACGAGATGTTTGGTGAGTTTCATGATTTCAGAGATATTGGGTTTCTTTTCCTTATTATCGCAGACACACCGGATGTGGCAATCGTCGATTGCCTGGTCACTGCGCCTGCAGCCAGGATGCTGAACTATAAACTTATTCAAAAGATTCCGGCTGATGCTCTGGATAGTATTCGAAGATGTCGGCACCATTGATTGCCAGTGTTTTCAGTATGCGTCGCTCGGAATCGGTTTGCATATCCTTCGAGATCCCTTCAAAAACTTCTGGATGACTGGAAAAGGCATTCCCTACCAGAGCGATGTGCAAGTAGCTGACATATCCATCAACTCGAAGATTCAATAGCTGGCGCAGGCGGTGACCATTCGGATCCTGCTCGAATGCCCTCCGGCTGACAACCACGTCTTTTTCAGATACGGACCGGTTACACGCTCCCAGCATAGTTGCCACCGATAGTGCCACGGTGACTGCGGCCCATCGAACCCAGAAGAGAGGAAACACCATTCTCTTCCATTGTAACAGCCACTATTTTATAGGCAAGCGCCAGGGTCGATTTGCGGGCCGTGGCGAATAACATACACTAAACCCACTAAAATCAGGAACATTTTCCCCTTGCCGTCCCACTGCATTGACAAAAAAACTGCAATGAACGTAATGATCATGACCAACAATCCTGAGAGAGCAGCAGTGTCCACGCGCGGCGGTAGGCGGCAGGTGTTGAGGGATCCAGTTGCCGCTCCTGGGCAGCCGCAAGCACCGTTCCAAAAGGGTCGCTGGTGATTCGATAGGCATCGCTACCGTTGCTAGCCGATCACTCCTGAAGCACAATAATATTTGATATTGTGCATCTCCAGAAGTTCTCGGGACGGCAGATGCAAATCAACACGCGGACAAGGCCACTTAATTGGCGTCGTCTGCCTCTATCATGAATCCGTGAGCTCAACCGTTTTGAGAAAATCAGCAGGAATCTCAGCTGTCTTTTTACCCACCAGTGCAAAGTAGAACAGCGGAGCGCCTTCCATCGACAATCGATGACGATATCGTTCGATGTGATAAACATCGAGATACTCAGAAAAGATCAGCTCGCGGATGAATTTGGAGAATCCAGTCTGATCGGAGTGATCGAGAAAGGTCTCCTTGATGTTGAACGCGACCCAGCCTCCTGATTTAACCAATTGGAGTGAATTGAAGAAAGCTCGCGGTGGTATGTCACCAAATCCTAGTGCCGCCACTGATGTGAGGCAGTCGAAGTCCCACTCTTCGAGTTGTTCCTGATCGTCAGGTTGAAGATCACAGAAGTCGGCGACGAAGTAATCGTCGTACACATCTGGCCGATCCCGGAAGGCGGCATCGCGCGCTTCGGGGATGATGTCGGCACCCACTAACCTCGCCACGCCGTGACGGTTCTTGAGTACTTCGCCCATCATGCCATTGCCGGCACCCAGATCGAGGACTCGCAGTTCGGTGATGGGCTCGCGAACCGTGGCCAAAGATCGCTCTAGCAATTCACCCACCTTGGTCGGGGACGTGCACTTCAATCGATCGTAAAACAGTTGCTCGTAGAGACCGGGACGCGAATAGATCTGATCGTAGTCGTGAAAGCGCATTTGCACCTTCTTTCCTTCTTTCTCGATGATATGAAAGGCGACTTCGTCTTGATCGAGGTCGTGGGCAGCGGTGGAAGGGAATCGTACTCGGTAACGTTGTTTAGTGGGGGTTTTCATATTTTATCTCTTTCTTTCAGTTGAAATTGTCTCAAGGAACGCGCGTGCAGCGGCGGCGGGATCTTGTTTCCGCACATTAACCAAGTGGTTCAAGCGAGTCATTGCAGCGTTGTCTAGCATTCCGCCAAGATCGCGTATGGCGTCCTCAAGGTGAGGCAATTGTCTTAACGCTTCGCGCCTCACGACGGGAACGGCCTGATAGGGAGGAAAGAAACGGCGGTTGTCCTTCAAGGCCTGGAGATCGAACTCCAGGATGCGTCCGTCGGTGGAGAAGGCTCCAATAACATCGACCTCGTTCTGCATCACAGCGGGATACATCAACTCCGGCCCGAGATCATTGAGGCTTCCGAAGTTTAGCCCGTAGGCGTGCATCAGCCCGGGCAGCCCATCCGGCCGTTCCATGAACTCTGCGGTGAAGCCCCCGCGAAGATCAGCAGCCAATGGAACGAGATCGGAAATGGTCTTCCAGCCGTTCCTTTCCGCCATCGCCCGGCGCACGGTCACGGCGTAGGTGTTTTCGAATCCGAGCGGCGGGAGCACTGCACAATCAAACTGTTCCCCGTACTCCGTTCTGACTTCGTCGAGAATTTCGACGGGGGTGGCATTCGGATCGCGCGGATGCTCCAGAATGGTCAATAGCGACGTGCCGGTGTATTCGACATAGAGATCGATCTCTCCGCTAGTGAGCGCCTGATGGCAAATCACCGTGCCACCCAAATTCAGGTAGCGTTCCGTACGTAGATCGGTTCGCATCTCAATCCACTGAGCCAGCAACTCTCCTAGGATAATCTGTTCGGTAAAGTTCTTGGAACCGATGCGAACAACTCCGGAGAAGTTTTTCCTGACCTGGTTCGTTTGACTGTTGACGGGAATCATGATGAGGCCCGTGACAAAGATAACGAGCGCTCCGCACACAGCGTACCGCAGTCGAAGATAGTGGGGTTTAGGACCTGGACGGAGGCCTATACCAATCGAATCCAGAATGTAGTCGAGCGTCATCGCCAACAACGCCGCCGCTCCTGCTCCTATGAGAAGGAGCGACATGCGATTGAGAGAAAGGCCGCGGTTAATAAAGTCCCCGAGGCCGCCTGCGCCGATGAAAGTGGACAAAGTCGCTACGCCGACGCAAACAGTTGTGGCGATGCGAAGACCACTAAAAATGAGGGGCAGTGCGAGTGGAAGTTCTACCATCCGAAGCCGCTGTCGTTTGGAGAAACCGATACCGTCTGCCGCTTCGAGTACACTCTTGGGAAGTTCCCGCATGGCTGCGATGGTGTTTTGCAGAATCGGGAGAATGGCGTATAGCGTCAGGGCGATAACCGCCGGAAGTTTGCCTATGCCACACAGCGGCAGCAGGAAAGCAAGCATTGCCAGACTCGGTATGGTTTGAACAATACTGCTGATTCCGAGAGCGACCGATCGCAGAAACGCTCGGTCGCGCACCCAGATGGCCAGCGGAATGGCAATGCAGGCCGCTAGTGCCACCGGAATGATTGTCAACACGAGCAAGTGCTCCGCGAGTGTCGTCTGGAGCTCGGGAAATCGATTTTTCAGCTCGTAGAAAATACCCATCACTCGCCGTTCTCCTTGCTTCGTCGAAAGATCTCCAGTTGCTTCGCTGGCTTCTCGAAGAGTTCGCGTACAAATGACGTCGTGGGATTGGTCAGAATTTCGGCCTTCGTACCGACCTGTTCAATGCGTCCCTCGTGCATCACTCCGATGCGATCCCCCAAGGTCAGTGCTTCGAAAAGATCGTGCGTTACAAACACGATGGTCTTTCCTAGTTCGCTCTTGAGACGGAGCATTTCGTGTTGGAGGGCTTCGCGAGTGACACCATCCAGAGCACCAAAGGGTTCATCCATGAGCAGAATGTCAGGATCGGCTGCGAGCGAGCGCGCCACTCCTACTCGCTGCTGCTGCCCGCCGGAGAGTTGGTCTGGAAAGCGGACGCCGAAATCGCCAGGATTTAGCCCAACGACTTCCAATAATTCCCGGCTACGGCTGCGGCGTTGACTGGCAGCGATTCCCCGGATGCGGAGCGGACTACCGACATTTTCCTCTACCGTCCAGTGCGGGAACAACCCAATATTCTGAATTACATAGCCCATCGATCGGCGTAGTTCGAGAACGGGACGCTGCTTCGAAGAAATTCCTCCGATGCAGATCTCGCCGGAATCGGGATCAAGCAACCGATTAATGAGTTTCAAAATGGTCGATTTCCCGCACCCTGACGATCCGAGAAGCACAAGCGTTTCGCCCCTTTCGATGGATAGGGACACGTCGTCGACCGCAGGTTTTTCCATCCCGGCGAACGTCTTCACGACTTTCGTGATTTCGATCATCGGCGCACCCTCCTACCACTCCATGGGTTTGGTTTGGCTGTTATGGTAGTGACTTGAATACTGAGATTCCTTACGTTGTGGCCTAAGCTGCGGGTTTAGACGAGAGATGGCGGGGGGGCGATCGATAGAATTTACTTTTTCATTATTTGCCAGCGAACCCGCGATCACGGAACCCGTCAAGCCATTAAGCCTGCGAGCAGAGTATTGCGTTCTTCTCCGGTCACCGGAACCTGGTCGAACAACCCATCGCGAGCCATCAGGGAAGAACAACGCAAAGGTACCTGATGTATCATAGCGATTTTCGCAAGTGGCTTATGGAGAGGAAGAACGGCAGATTTTCAATTCCTAAAATAAGGCCATCCGAGATAGTGAGGTTTTTGGGGGGCTGTCGTTTCACCTCCCTGAGCAGTCTTCCCAGCTGACGACCTTCTAGCCAGGTCGAAAACGCTTCTGCGTTGATTCCAGAGGACTTTTTGACGGCATTCACAGTAAAATCTACCCGAGTGGAGTGTCCCCAGCCAACGGTAGGGATCTGTGATACATTGAGTACCTTTGCGCCGTTAGACCCATATCGTGCAACAGTAAATTGAAGTGGCTGGTCAAGACCAGAATTTCTGGTTTCACCGAGAGCAGATCTTCTTTAGAGCCGTTCCAGATTGAAACCGTAGTATCCTCCCCAATAGCCAGGCTGCGAGGCGGATTCGGAGGCTAGACGGGTGACTTCCGCCACAGGATTCGCCCGGGCACGGTTGATCAGTTCAAGCATGTACTGTTCGTATTCGGTAGGCTCCGCCGCCGAAACTGAGCACGACACGACAGCTCCGAAGATCAGCCCAGGAAGAACCCTGACTATAGGATCCCTGTGAAAACTAGGTAAAGACAACATACGCACCAGTTTGTCAGATTTGAGTCGTTTCAAACACAATAAATATTTTATAGCATGCATCTACAGAAACTCTCGGAACGGCAACGACGCGATTTCGTGGATCGTGAAGCAATTGATCGATGATGGACGAAAGACTGATTTCTGCAAAAGCAAAACTGGAGCGTGCCATAGCGCTTCTCGATGAAGCTGCTTCTGACATCAGCTCAGTAAACAGCCACGGTGTGGACTAGAGAGCACTCTGCCAGCGATTTTGCCAGCGCGTTGCTGAGAGAGCGCTTTCGACTTCTGGGTGAATGTTAGAACTGGCTTCAAAACTCCTGCTCCACAGCGGCAGCGGCTTGGCCATCCGCGCCTGTGCACTTGCTCATGGCTTCCCCTATTTATGACGGTTTCTGAAAAGCGGAGACCGACCTAGCCTTCGCGAACTCTGTAGTATCCTTCACCAAGTCCGACCCGCTCGGGATCGTCATCTGTGAACTCGGTTGTGTCACCCTCGGATTCCACCCCGTCGTCTAGTTCAGTCCAGTCAACTACCGATAGATCCGCCGCGTATTCGATGATGTAAGTCCGGCCTGACTTGCTCGACCATCCCAAGGTGACAAAGTTTTCCGTCTTCGTCACTTGTGTAATTTCAAACGGCTGCGCGTCAGGCGTGAGTAGTTCCACGATTTGGCCAGCAGAAAGCGCCCCCTGATAGATGCGGACATCGTCCAACGCTCCAGTGAGACGGTGAGCCGTGCCGGATTCGCCAACACCCAGATAGGTGTTCCATTCCGCCCCGTCGTCCATCTCAGGAAAAAACCATGGCCCTCCCTCCACCTCTACTCCGTTGACGTATACTCGAGCTTCAGCACCGTCATCAATATCCAAACCGGTCATTGCGATGTGTGTCCACACGCCGATCTCAAAAGCGGGCGCGTCGTTAATAGGCACGTCCTGATGCTCACTAAGATTAATAAACGGAAGATGGCTATCCGGCTGGAGCAGGACTCGGTTGTCGCAGCAGCCTCCGGCGTCCTGGCTGATGATCCCGTCATATCCAGAAGTGGCATCATCGAGCTTGACCCATGCGGCAAGCGTGACTCCCGGCTTTCCGGTGAATCCGCTCAGACCGCCCGTCTTTACAAAGCTGCTGGGCAGGGATTCATCGAAGAATGCAGCCTGACCGAACTGCCCCTCCACTTGCACTACTTCAGTGACCTCGTCAGCATCGTTCCCCTTTCCTGAACTGTCGAGTCCAAGGTTATCAGGGTCTTCAAATTCAAAGTGCGCAACCAGGACTACCTCACCTGCTGCAGGGACGCTTTCAGGGTCGGTTGGGTCGGTGCCAAATCCCAATTCAGAACTATCGGAGAAGCCATCTCCATCGGTATCGCGGAGGTGGGGGTTGGTGCCGGTATTGGTTGCGCTCACGAATGTCATCGTGTTCGTCTCCACGCCGTCAACGAGCCCGTCCTTGTCGGTATCGGCCTTCCGCGGGTCTGTTCCGGTGTCCGTCGCACTCACCCACAGGCCGGTGCCGGTTTCGACTTTGTCATTCAGACCGTCACCGTCGGTGTCCGCTTTGGTGATATCAGTGCGTCGCTGAAACTCCTCAAGATTGGTCAACCCATCACCATCGCCATCGAGAGCCGCGTCCGCCGGATCATCGGGGTTGAGTCCGTTCGCCTCTTCGTAAAAGTTTGGCAATCCGTCCTTATCACGGTCGTTGTCGGATCCGCCGCCGATGAGATCTCCAATGCTCTTCCCGCTCTGACCTTCTTCCCATATCCGTGTCACTTCGTCGTCACTGAGCGGACGCTCCCAAAAGCCGACATCATCAATGAGCCCGTTCCAAGTTCTTCCAAAAGCACCGGGATTCTCGCCGATGAGCATGGGCAAATTGCCGTCATCAAGGGTCGGAGCAGAGCTTTCGCCTTCAAGCCCGCCGTCGACAAAGAGCTGCACGCCTACATCAGGGACGCTGCGCAGAACCGCCAGATGCAACTCTCCGTCATCTACCGCTGTCGGGCCAAGGGGTGTGTCGGCACTGCCGCCTACGCCTGATATTCCTGATGAGTCACCATTGCGCGCGAGACGCCAGTTATTCCCTTCCCCTTTTCCTGCCAGGCACTGCCAGCTCTTGTCAAAAGCGTCGACGCGAAACCACACAGAAAGGGTAAATCCCACTGTTTCGCCATCGTCATCGACTCCATCAAAAAGGGATTCGTTGTCTTCGGTGATTTGAATATACTGGTCAATGCCGTCCAGATCGACCCCCTGGTTGAACCGCCCTACGGTGTATTCCAACGGCACTCCCCCTATTTCCTCGCCGTGGCTGTCGGCAATCTGGTCTTGCGCATTGCCATCCAGCGGCCAGTAGCCAACGAGACCATCCGCCAGCGGATCCGGTGCGGAAGCGGCGTGTATCACAATAGCGTTGAGGATCGGGTTGTTATCTTCGCCTCCAGTAGGATCACCTCCGAGGTCCTGCGCCATCACAATACTGAGCGTCCCTGCCCCGCTGCTGTTGAACACACCACGATAGCCCGCGCTATTGGTTTCGTCCCACTCGTCCTCATTCAACCGGCCAACTGATGAAATGTTGTCGGCAACCAGTTCGTCCTCCACGGTGATATCCCAAACCCGATAGCGTGCACGTCCCTCGTTGGTGAGCAACTGCACCTCGTAAGGTGTTCCAGGCGTAAGACCTTCGACCTCGATCGTAATGGGATTCGGTGCGCCCTCCCAGCGGATCGATTCCATGACCGTGGCGAGGTTGTCCGCAGAATCCTGATCTGCCCCCTCAAAGGTGGTGGTGGCTGACCAATCGTCTATCTGGTTCGCCGCTGTCGTGGTGACGGTCACGCCGTTAGCCTCGGCCACACCGGTGGTCACGTCGTCGGACTTGTCGGCGATGAAAGTCACTCCATTCACCTCAACGTCATCGTCGCCATAAACATCGACTGCGATAATGACGGACGCCGGGTCTAGGTGCAGGTCGTCCGGACCGTTGAAAACAATGATCTCGCCCTGATTGACTTCCGTGTTGAGAAGAAATGTTTCTTCCTGGGCGAACGCAAGGGATGACAGCGAGACTAGCAATCCAATAGCTGACAAGAAGGCTTTACAAAGTGGGCCACAGGCGATCGGGGATTTCATAGTTGTTGGGTTTAAAGATTTTACGTGCTTAATCCCCTTTTCTTAGCGTGCGGGCAATCGGTCAAGCTTGTTTTCCTGTTTCGGTTTGGAATGCAGGGCTACGCATGAGGAGTTGGTGGTATTGTGGCAATTAGGGAGAATCGGAAGAACGGATCGATGGCGGCAAGCTTGCGCTTGGCCCGGATCAATTTCTTCGCCGGATGATCGCGTAGAACTTTAGCCGCCAACTCGCGCATGATGCAGAGGTTGTGCGCGGCGAAGCGGTCGCGCACCTTGCAGTGGTCTTCGCCGAAGGTTACGTCCAAGACGTGGTGGCATTTGTTCTCCACTGACCAGTGGCCGCGCACGATCTTCAAGTGCAGGGCTCCATCTGGGTTCAGGCTGCTCAGGTAGTAGTGGATCTCTCTACTGAGTTCATCGCGGGTTCCAACCCGGTGGGTGGTTCGCACAATGCGCACGACTGATTGCAGCCCTTCCCACTTCCAACTCTTGTGGAACCACCCCAGGTCGCTGATGATGGTGCAGACCCGTTGTTCGAAGCGCCTGTGGGATAGCTCGACGTCTTAAGGATTTGTGTCTAGTAGCAGGCCCCAGGTTGCCGTCAATTGCGCTGGCCACATTGTCCCAGCTTTGCTGGCTCTCGCTACTCTCGACCGGGTTGCTTCAGAGACTGCCCCCTTTGGTTCTGCTACTTCGTTCTCAATCCTTCGGGTGAAACTTTAAAAACAGAGAGAACAACATGACTCATAAAGATTGGTAATTGGATAACGAAAGGTCGGCATCGACACCATCCAGCACAAAGATCTCACTTTTCGCGCGACGATTGACTGCATCCGCCAACTCGCCGAGAGTCGTGCCACGGGAAGAAATTAAGTGATTTTCAGCCAGAACCGATTTTTATTGATGCACGGGAAGAAATGACTAACCTCTCGCAAATCTTTCCGATGTGAAACGTTTGCTGGACATGCCCGTGCTTGTGCTTAACCGACTTTGGCAACCGGTCAACACCTGCTCTGCCCGCAGGGCGATCTCCCTGCTGTTCATTGGGCACGCACAAGTCGTGCAGACGGATGAGAATCAGCAATTCTATACGCACGACATCGAATCGTGGATCGATTTCTCTGAGACCAGCCAGGCATTCTCCGGCAGTAGCGATGACGATGGCGACGACTTTCTGCATTCCGTGAAACTCGTCCTGAAGCTGCCCAGGATCATCGTCCTGAGTGACTACGACCGCCTGCCGAAAAAGGAGGTCAAATTCACCCGGCAAAACATTTTTCAGCGCGATAAATTCACCTGCCAGTACTGCGGCGTGCTTTTCGACACCAAGAAATTGAACCTTGATCACGTCGTTCCCAGAGATAAAGGAGGCAAGAGCAGCTGGGACAATCTGGTGACTTCGTGCATCGTCTGCAATACTCGCAAGTCCAACAAAATGCCCGCCGAAGCCCGCATGTTTCCGCTTCGCGCTCCAGTCGCTCCACGCTGGCGACCGTTTTCCACTTCGGTGCAAAATCAGGACTGCCACGAAAGCTGGAAGCACTTTCTGAATCTCAGCGCATCACAGGTTGAAATGAGCGCCTGAGCGATCGGTCACTCTTTTAAGTTTCTGTTAAGGAACAGGTGGTTTCAGACGTTGCTTCTACGTCGAATGTTTGTAATCACACATGCCCTTTTGCCTGTAGTGGCTGCACAAGTCCTGAGTGCGACGCGATTGGGGCAATCAGGAGCGGAACGCCTGTTCACCAATGCACATCTTGCAATGATTGGCGTCGCAGGGGCATCACCAGATTTATTGTCGCCGCACTGGAAACTGTCCGCTCGATTGGAGAGCCCCACGCACACGCTGTGGTATCTTTGTGCCATCTATCCCGCGTGCCTGCTGGTGAGTGGTTGGTTAGGAAGACCACAATACTGGCGCTTTGGTCTGCCACTGCATGTGGCTGGCGGTGCTACTCCATCTGATCTGTGATGCAGCGGCCGGAGGAATCGCCTGGCTGTATCCCTTACAAAATAAGATAATCGGGGGGCCTTACATTCCGCTACCGCTCTGGTTCCTGTCGGATGTTGCATGCGTCATTGTGACGATTCGGTTTCAATATTGGATCAATCAATTGGAGATGAAACGGGACGCTGATGCGATGTCCTATTGGAAATGATTGCCGGACGTGAGTCAGGCAGCCATTCTGTACGCATGTCGATTTTTCGCTACCTTTTCCTATGGGTTTTTGCTCTACCGTTGCTGATCCCCAGCTTTCTATGGGGGCAATCCGCAGCCGTACAAGTGAGCCCGCTTGAGAAAGGGCTGCAATGGAGCCAGATAGATGCCATTCCCGCAGATGCTGTGGAAATTCCGGCCGCAATTGCTACGGGCGATTTACCAGAAGGTGTTGCGACAGATGCCCTGGTGGTGGCGCAAAGGAATGGATTCTCGGATTGCTACTATGTTTTCGATGCTGGCGCAGTGCATGAATTCTCCGCAAAGTCTGGCCGATGGACGACACGTCGACCCGCGCCGGTCTCGTTTGAAAATGCATCATCGACAGCATTTCCCGTGGGAGAACATTACATTTTCCTGGTCACCGAAGGCGGAGGACTATTCGCTTACCATACAATTACCGACGGCTGGGCAGCTGCAGGCTCGTCGCCAGTTGCACTCGGCAGTTCGGCGGTTTTCTCACGAACTGATCAAGAGGAGAACCAGCAGTTCTTCCTCAAGGGATTGGCGAATTCTGCGGTCGCACAACTGACGATTGCACCACCGCAGCGCGAGTTTGGTGTCGTTAACTACGCGACGCTTGGGCTGTATTTGCTGGCGCTCGTTGCCATGGGGTTCGTGTTCTCCAAGCGGATGCACAGCACGGATGATTTCTTCAAGGCGGGTGGGCGCATCCCCTGGTGGGCAGCTGGCATCAGCATTTTTGGAACGCAACTTTCAGCGATCACCTTCATGGCGATCCCTGCACTGACCTTTGCGCAAGACTGGACGCGCTTCTGGGGGCAGCTGAGCATCGTCGCCGTCGCCCCATTCGTGGTCATCTTCTTTTTACCATTCTTTCGACGGCTGCAGATCACCACTGCTTACGAATACCTTGAGCGCCGGTTCGATTCATCGATCAGAATCATCGCCAGCTCACTCTTCATCCTGATGCAATTTGGCCGGATCGGGATCGTTCTGCTACTGCCATCGATCGCGCTGCACGTGGTCACCGGCATGGGGATCCATACCTGCATTCTGTTAATGGGTGTGCTGTGCATTCTCTATACCGTTCTGGGTGGCATCGAGGCGGTCATCTGGACGGATGTGTTGCAAGTTATCGTCCTCACGGGGGGCGCCATCCTCTGCCTGATTCTAATGGCAGTGACGCACGATGGCGGATGGAATGCGATGGTTTCAACGGCTGATGTCGCGGGGAAATTTCGCACCTTCGACTTCCGCTTTGATCTTTCCGATTCCGTATTTCTGGTGATCGTGTTAGGGGGTTTTGGCAACTCACTGGTCAGCTACGGTTCTGACCAGGCAGTGATTCAACGCTACCTTACGACACCGACCGAAAAGGCCGCAGCGCACGGCGTCTGGATGGGAACGCTGCTGTCGATTCCCGCATCCCTTCTGTTCTTCATGATAGGCACCGCGCTCTACGTGTTTTACCAGTCGAATCCGGAAATGCTCGACCCTGCACTTACCAAGACCAGCTACATATTCCCTTACTTTATCACAACCCAGCTTCCCGCCGGAATCGCCGGCCTGTTGATCGCGGCGATCTTCGCGGCGTCCATGTCGAGTCTCGACAGCAGCATGAACAGCGTTGCTGCCGCATTCACTACAGATTTTTATCGCAAGCGCCGACCGCAGGCGGACGAAGCAACTTGCCTGCGCGTTGCACGCGGCACTACGATCGTCATCGGCGTGCTGGGAACTGTATTTGCGATCGTCCTGGCGGAGGCTTCGGGAGTGAAGCCACTGTGGGATCAATTCAACCAAATCCTCGGCCTGTTTGGCGGCACTCTATGCGGACTATTCTGCCTGGCAATTTTCGCACCACAAGTCAGCACCCGCGCTGCATTGGCGGGCGTCGCCATCAGCATTGCAACCCAGATCGCAGTGAAGATGTACTTTTATCCTGAGCTACACAGCTGGTTCTATGGCATCATGGGAATCGTCGCCTGCGTTGCAGGTGGAATGGTGGCATCGCTGGTGTTTCCCCGTCCGTCCGCGGACAGCCTGAATGGCCTCACCTGGAAGCATCGACAACATTAAAGCACTCTTTTGCCGAGCAGGAATAGTGCTTCACGTTTCATCGACCATCAGTATGGTCGCGGTAACAGACATCATGAGTGAAACTCTACCACAACAACTAGTCTTCCTCGACACGGCAACCATGGCGTGCGACGGCGACATCGACCTCAGCATCCTCGAAAAATTTGGCGCACTGACTCAACATAAGACATCCGCAGCAGATGAAACGGCAGCGCGACTGCGCGGCGCGACGATTGCTCTGACCAACAAGGTCGTCATCGGCGCCACAGAAATGGAGGCCGCCGGTGCCACGCTGAAACTCATCGTCGTCTGCGCCACTGGAACGAATAACATTGATCTGCATGCGGCACGTGCGCGGGGAATCGCCGTGTGCAATGTCAGCGGTTACTCCACGGCTGGAGTCGCTCAGCACGTTTTTGCATTGCTGCTCAATCTCGTCACCCATTGCCATCGCTATGTTGCAGAGCCCGAGAAGTGGGCGGAATCGCCGATCTTCACGCGCATGGATTTCCCGATCATGGAGCTAAATGGAAAAATGTTAGGCATTGTCGGCTACGGATCGATTGGGAGAAAAGTGGCTGAGATCGCCCGTGCATTCGGCATGACGGTTCAGGCGATGCGGCGCGGGAACAGTGCCGCCATCGACTCTGACATTCAACGTGTGCCGGCGCAGACATTCTTTGAAACCAGCGATGTCATTTCGCTGCACTGCCCGCTGACAGCGGATACGGAGAAGATGATCAATGCGGAATCGCTGGGCTGGATGCGCTCAGGCGGATTCCTGATTAATACCGGTCGTGGCGGACTGATCGATGAAGAGGCACTACTGGAGGCCCTGACCAGTGGCCACCTGGGTGGCGCTGGATTGGATGTGTTATCGGCTGAGCCTCCGCCAGCATCACACCCGCTGCTACGGACTAAACTACCCAACCTTCTCATCACTCCCCACACCGCGTGGTCAGCACTGGAGTCGCGGCGACTCTTAATGGAAGGAGTCATTGGAAATATCAACGCATTCATCGTTGGCGAATCCGCGAATCGTCTGGTGTGAGATTTTTCTATTCACTCCTGAAGGAAGCGCCAATGGTCAGCCCCAACCAGGCGGCCAGCAATCCACAGACCAGACTCAGGGCGACATAAGCAATCGCCATCCCCTGTTGTCCACGCTGCAGGAGGTGAATCGTTTCGAAGCCGAAGGTGGAAAAGGTCGTAAAGCCTCCTAACAATCCCGTAAAAAGAAATCCGCGCAGTGGTTGCGAGGCACTAAGTCCAATCCACCCGTAAAGGAGCCCGAAGAGTAGGCAGCCTGACACATTCACCACTATCGTTGCCGCTGGAAATTCTCCAGCTCCGCGAGCTTGAATCCATCCTCCCAGCGCATAGCGGCTCAGGGCACCCAGAGCGCCACCTCCGGCGATACACAGCCAGGCTGCGACTTGTGATTTCACTGAAGTCTTGGAGTCACTTCCGTTTCGATCGAAGGTGCAGATAATGGGCCGTCTCCCGCACGGCCCACATCAGAGAGTGAAACTCTTTCCCTGCGATCCAGAAAGGAATCTGCGCGCCCAGAGGAAGGCGCTGAAAGTGACGGCGTGTTGAGAATGGACAAGTCGTTGAATGCCGCTTCTATCACGGGTGTCTCCGCATCCAGCAGGACGACATCTGCTGACATCGATTTATCGGCTACAACTTCGGCACTGAATGATGAAAGTGGCGGTATCGGCGGTGGCTCCACCTTTCCGACTTCAGCTGATAAACTGTCGACGCTCGACGCAGTAGTTGCGGGGAATGGCTCATCTTCCTGGGCAGCACCTGCCTTCTGAATGGTGTCATCGGAAAAATCATCGTCACTGCTTTTATCGTTGTCACTGGAGTCTTCTTCCCAGAATCCTGCGAGCGGATCACCGCCTTCTGTGGTAGCAGCGACAGGCAGATCCAGCTCAGGCAGTGAAAAGGATTCCTCCACCATTCCACTGGATTGACCAGCACCGGATTCGGTCAACGAATGCAGCGCAGTCTCCGCAGTGTGCTCGTAGTCCTCCATCGTCAGATTTCCACCGCGTGCCTCAAGCTCCTGGGTGGTCGGCCAGTAATCAATCGGCTGATTGCTCGCCACCATGCGCGCATTGTTTTCCAATTCACTGAACTTTCGATCGCTTCGATTTTCTACTGCTCCAGCTTTTGCCTGCGTCCCTCCCTGCCCATTAAATTCCCAATGCGGGTCGCCCCAGGTGTCGTCATCTTTCTCTTTAGGCCGAAAAAGACTGCATGAAACCAGAGAACCACAGATCACTGAGGCAAACAGCAGACGACAACACTGATTCAGAACTTGCACGCTAAAATGTTACTTCATTCTAACTATTCAGTAAAGCCATAATTTCAATAAAATAATAGGGCATTTTCTCACTCCGCTGCCCTAACTAATCCCGACATTGTCAGCCATGCGGATGAGACCAGCCACGGATTCTGCTTCCATTTTTTGTTGATGGTCAGATGAGGCACCGCTACCGGAAACCCAGTGCGACTAGACCAACTCAATGAACCTCAGCAGCAAGCAGCGCGTCAGATCAGCGGTCCAGTCCTGATCCTGGCTGGCGCAGGCACTGGAAAAACGCGGGTGATCACCTCGCGAATTGCACACATGATGGCAAAAGGCATCGCGCCCGAAAAGATCCTGGCCGTCACTTTCACTAACAAAGCTGCGACCGAAATGCGCGAGCGCCTGGCCAAGATCATCCCGAAGAAGAGGGCATCAAAGGCGACACTGTGCACATTCCATTCACTCTGCGTTCGCATCTTGCGCCGTGACATCGAACGCCTGGGCTACAAACAAAATTTCACCATTTACGCCCAGTCGGACCAAGTGGGACTGGTGCGCAAGATCCTTGCGCGCAAAGGCACGTCCAAGGATAAGATGGACCACAACATCGCCCTGGGACTCATCGGCAAGGCCAAGAGTGCAGGTGCCGGAGCTGAATGGCACGATGAGGGCGATCTCATGCGCGATGTCCACGAAGCTTACCAGAGCACGTTGAAGTTGCAGAATGCAGTCGACTTTGACGATCTCCTGATCCTGGCAGTGCAACTGCTTGAACAATTTCGCGACGTCCGGGCGGCTTGGGAAACGAACTATTCACACATCATGGTGGATGAATTCCAGGACACTAACAACCTGCAGATGCGCCTCCTGCGCGCGCTGGGAGACGGGCACCAGAATGTCTGTGTCGTCGGTGATGATGATCAAAGTATCTACGGCTGGCGAGGCGCAGAGATCTCCAACATTCTCGACTTTGAAACCTTCTTTCCGAGCCCGACGGTGGTCAAGCTGGAGCAAAACTATCGCAGCACGACTCCCATCCTGCACACCGCCAACAGCCTCATTCGGCACAATCGCGACCGACGCCCGAAAACTCTGTGGAGCAGCAACCAGGGCGAAGATATGGTGCGCCTCATCGGCATTCCAGATGACCGGCAGGAAGCCGAATTCATTGTCAACGAGATATGGGAACAGAAGAATGTGAAGGGCGTGCCATGGGAAGACTTCGCCGTCCTCTTTCGCACTAACATGCAGTCACGACTGTTTGAGCAGGAGTTCCGAGCTGCCAAGATTCCCTACCGCATCGTCGGCGGGCAAAGCTTCTTCGATCGTCGCGAAGTCAAAGATCTGCTCGCCTATCTGAGCCTGCTGGTGAATCCGGAGGATGACAGCGCCCTCCTGCGCATCGTCAATACGCCACCACGCGGCATTGGCGATACCACGGTCGCGCTGGCCACGGACGAAAGCATCCACCGCAAATCAGCCATCAACAACGTCCTGCTCGCAACCGACTTCCAGGAGAGCCTATCGCGGCGCGCAGCCACTGCGATCTCCGCCTTCTCGACCCTGATGGCAGAATTCCGCTGCGCACTTACCGCAGCACCGACACGCTATGCCGAGCTGACCAGTCGGTTGATCGAAAAAACTGACTACGTCGCCTACATCAAGCGCTGCTGCAAAACTGCTGAGGAAGCGAACAACCGCGAACAGGCGGTTTGGGATTTTCTGGAATCCATGCGCGTGCACGAGACCAATGGTAAAAAGCGCACCCTGCAGGCATTCCTAGATGAAATTGCCCTGGCCAGTGACCGCGATGATGACGAAGACGTCTCGAAAAAAAAGGGCGTCTGCCTGATTACATTGCACGCATCGAAAGGACTTGAGTTTCCAGAAGTTTACCTCATCGGCCTGGAAGAAGGCATCCTTCCGCACAAGCGTTCACTGGAAGAGCAGACCCGCGACGAAGAGCGCCGCCTGCTTTATGTCGGCATCACTCGGGCGATGCGTCGACTGACCATCAGCTACTGCATATCCAGGATCAAGTACGGTGATCTCTCGCCATGCTTACCCAGCTCATTCCTTGTAGAACTTGACCGCCTCTATCTTGAATCGATCTCCTATGAAGAAATAATGCAACAGCCAGTGACCCAGGATTCGGCAGCTGCATCGTTCAGCGCCATGCGCGCATTGCTCGGAGGCGGAGACAAAAGCGACGATAAAGATTCCTAGAGATTGTGACTCCGCCGCGAGGATTGGTGCTTGAAACCCAGCGGGATCGCCCACTCAATAGAGTCATGATCGACCCTCCCATGCTTGAATGCCCGCGCTGCCGCTGGCATGCAGCAGCACCGCCCAATTGGGTCGCCCCGTTCGCCATCTGCCCCAGATGCGAGGCAAAAATCGCCAACCCAGACGCCGCGGCTGCCGCACGAACCTCTGCTCCCCCGGCCAGAGGAGGTGACAGACGCCTGCCACCACAGCAAAAAATGCCGGCAGGCTACCAGTTCACCTATTCCGAATCCGGTCGGCGCACTACGGACGCCTGGATCAAGAATTTCTCCATGATCGCTCTTGCCGTCGCCGCAGTAGTAGGATGCTTCTGGGCGATCAGCAAAAGACAATCCAACTCAAAGACGGCAGCAAGTGAAGGGATCTACGAGATGCTCGATGATAACGAGATCACTGAATCTCCAATCAACAACACACCTTTCTCAAATACCAAAGGGCCCGAAATAGGCGACGATCCACTTCCCGGTGTAACCGGAGTGCATCCATCAGGATCGACCGGATGGGACGATTCCCCAGTATTTCAGGCTCCTGGCTCCCCACTAGACAATGAAGATAGCCTGTGGGATGCGACGAGTCCTGCAGAAGAGCCCCTGGCCCCGGCGCCATCCGCGCCCAGCGCCCCTTTTGATCCAGCGATCCCTTCGTTCGAAGGCTTCAAATAACCCGGCCCCGGTGCTAATAGAATCAATGCCACCGACATGCATCTTTCGGATTTCATATTGCCAGTAGATGGGAATCCATGTTAATAAGTTACAACTTACACTTCTGATAATTCTCACATGACCACCACGAGCCCTCTCTCCCAATTGTCAGAACCCAGAGCAAAGGGAGCGGAAAAGAAGGCACAAAAGGCCATACAAGAGATTTGGAGCGGGAAAATGCCTCGAATTCTGGTCGTCACCCCCGAGATTACTTACCTGCCCGAAGGAATGGGCAACCTGTCTCAACGCATGTGCGCGAAGGCTGGCGGTCTGGCGGATGTATCAGCCTCACTGGTGAACGAACTGCAGGAATTGGGTGCTGATGTGCACGTCGCATTGCCCAACTACAAGCGGATGTTCCACTCGGACATTCAGCAACTGCACGAGAAACAGATCAAGAAAGTGCGCAAGAACACGCCGGACAAGCGCATCCATCTCGCCGAAGATCGCATTTTTTATCACCGCGATCAGGTGTATTCCGCTGGCGAGAACACGCGCATTGCTCTCGCCTTCCAGCGTGAAGTCATTAACCACATCATCCCAGCAGTCGAACCTGATTTAATTCACTGCAACGACTGGATGACTGGGCTAATCCCGGCCGTTGCCCGGCGGCGTGGCATCAAGTGCCTGTTCACCGTGCACAATATCCATACTGAAAAGCTGACATTGGCAGAGATGGAAGATCGCGGCATCGATGCGGCAGAATTCTGGGAGCATCTTTACTACGACCAGGTTCCCGGAAATTACGAAGAAACGCGCGGGGGCAACCGCGTTGACTTGCTGGCCAGCGGGATCTTTGCCGCAGATTTTGTCAATACAGTGAGCCCGACTTTTCTAGAAGAAGTTGTGTGGGGGCGTCACAACTTCGTTCCGCATGCCATCGAGAATGAGTTGGCAAACAAGAAACATTCAGGGAATGCGACCGGTATTCTCAACGCTCCCGATCCTGGATCTGACCCTGAAATCAATGAATACACCGTCCAAACGTTTGGCCCCGACACTCACATTGACGCCAAACGAAAAAACAAGCTTGAACTGCAGCGCCGACTCGGATTGACTGAAGACGCCAATGCCCCAATCCTGTTCTGGCCTTCACGACTAGATCCAGTGCAAAAAGGCTGCGGACTAGTAGCCGATATTCTGTTTCAATTGCTGTCAGACTATGCCGACATCGGCCTCCAGGTCGCCGTGGTCGCGAATGGTGCATTTCAGGTTCACTTTTCCCGCATTGCTGACATTCACAAGATCCATGCACGCCTTGCAGTGCACGATTTTGACGAAGGTCTCTCTCATCTTGGCTACGCTGGATCCGACTTCATGCTCATGCCCAGCTCGTTTGAGCCCTGTGGCCTGCCACAGATGATCAGTCCCAAGTTTGGCACGCTGCCAATTGTCCACGACACCGGTGGCCTCCACGACACCATTGATCCGCTCGATGTTAGCAACAACTCCGGCAACGGATTTCTCTTTCAGCACTTTGATGCCATCGGCCTGCGCTGGGCCATCGATCAGGCGATGGAGTTCTACGCCTTCCCGCAGGAGCAAAAGGCAGAGCAAATCGCACGCATCATGCGCGAGGCAAAACAACGCTTTAACCACAAAGCTACCGCCGGAGCATACATCGAGATTTACAAGAAAATGTGGAACGCGGCATCGGAGAATTGATAGAATCCTTGTTCTATCAATCCGCCATCATTTTACTCAGTGACTATGCGGAGGCGCACGTGGAAGTGCCCGGGTGTCGTTTCGATTGATCCTCGACTGGAGTCATCGACATCGACATTTGTCGCAGTGATTCCTGCCAGATGTTTTCACTGAGGAGATTCTGCGCACCTTAGACTAAGCTAGGACGACACAGAATCGGTATGGGGTGCCGACCGACTGGTGGCGGCAGAATTCAGAACTGGAAACAACTATGAAATGCCATCCGCCTACACCAAGCTCTGCTCGTTGCCACGGCTGCGCCAAAAAAAAAGGCCGACGGTGCAACACACCATCGGCCTTTGATTTGATAGTCCGGGCCACTTGCCCGTTTGAGTTTATTGCGCTATCCTGACGCGGTAGTAGCGAACTGTAGTGTCTGCGGGAACGTTGGTTTGCTGGAACGTTGACACTGTGCCTTCAGCTGAAAGGTCTTCAAACTCCAGCCAGGTTTCTAAGTCGTCCGAATACTCGCCTGCATAGGAACTGCCATTCGTTGAAGAGAAGGTGAGGGTCACTGATCGAGCAGCGGGATCCATCACAATACTGCTGATCACGAAGCCCACCCCGCTACCAGAGGTGCTGCCGCCTAGCGGATTGAGGCTGCCATCCGCGAGTTGCTTGATCTGATCTTCGTTTAGAGCGATGTCCCAGATAGCGATATCGTCGAGTTCACCCTCAAAGAAGTTATCCGTAGCATCCTGAATTCCGCCGCCTCCAATGTTAAAGAAATCTCCGCCGTCTGCGGTTGGAGATGTAGTGACACCAGAAGCGATATTTTCGCCGTTGACGTAGATCGAGCGCTCGGTGTCGTCCGAAACTACAGCAATGTGCGCCCAGCCGTCCGTTGCCGGGCCGAAATCCACCTGCAGGGCTCCAGCACCCGGCATCCAGAACTCAATCGTCGTAGCATTGATCATTCCGAACTCGATGACGTCGTTTTGGCCGTACAATCCAGTTCTGGCAGTCTGATCCACCTCGAATTTCGCCCATCCCGACATGGTGAACGCATCCAGATTTCCGAGTGATGCCTCAGTGGTGACCGAATCATCGACTCCATCGAATTGAATAGCCTGGTCTCCGGCATTCCCAGTGTGTCCTGCAACGAAAGTCGCTTCTCCGTTTACAGTGCCTGGATTCTCGCCAGCAAGGTCAGCCGTTTCATTTGCCCCATCGTCGAACGACCAGTAGCCGATTGGCGTTGGGAATGGCGGAACACTTGATGCGTCGACCGGATTGCTGCCTGCTGCAACTTCAGTTCCGTCCGAGGAGCCATCACCATCAGTATCAACGTTATTGGGATCCGAACCAGTATCCGTCGCGCTGACAAAGATTCCAGTATTCGTCTCGACCTTGTCGCTCAATCCGTCCTTGTCCGTATCGGCCGCCCGTGGATTGGTGCCTGTATTGGATGCATCGACCCAGATTCCCGTGCCTGTTTCTACCCCGTCAAGCAAGCCGTCGCTGTCGGTATCGTTCTTAGTAGGGTTGGTGCCGGCGATGAACTCAGCGATGTTGGTCAGACCGTCTTCATCTTGATCCTGATCGGCATCGGCAACTTCTGGATCGAGGCCATTGGCATCTTCCCAGACATCGGGCATACCATCGCCGTCAGTGTCAAGAGTGGATCGGGCGATTTGAAATCCAGAGATGCCGGATGCTCCGGTAACTACATTTCCAGTGATTCTTAATGTAGGGCCGGTGAGTCCTTCGAACACGATGTAATTGCCTGAGCCACCAGATTCTTCGACCCTGACAAACTCACCATCGAAGTTTGTGATGCCTAAAACGTCGATGATTTCATCGTTTGCGGTCAAGGTTGATTCGCCGTCCACATCTGAGGAAAGGTAGAGGTAGAGGTCATACGTTGGGTAGGCGATATTCAAAACCGTAATTTCCGTGATGACATCGTCGCCACCTTCTCCGGTACCGCGGGGAAGCAGGATGCCATGCATCAACTGGCCGTCGGGGGAATCATCCGCTGGTTCATCGCCCATGAATCCCGCTCCGTTGGTAGTCCACACGACTCGTAGAATGGACGCTTCCGCATTCGCATCCACGATGCTGGCCGGGCCACCGAATCCGCCGACAACGTTGTTCCAGTTCTGGTGCGGTAGTGCACCTGCTGAGCCGCTGACTTCGCTGGCGGGTCCGTCGGCGGTCTGGCCTACAAAGTTTACTCCGAGAAGCACATCGCCTTCGTCGACCGGTTTGCTTGCGGCATCTGACGGGCTTGTTCCTGAGGCAACTTCCGCCTGGTCTTCGAATTCGTCACCGTCACTGTCGGTCTTGTTCGGATCGCTCAAGTGGATGTTGAGTTCGGCACCATCGGTCAGTGTGTCGCCATCGCTGTCCGGATTAAGCGGATCTGTAGTAGTCTCTTCGCTGTCAGAGATGCCATCGCCATCAGTATCTGCCAGTTGCGGGTGGGTGCCGAGTTCGAACTCTTCGAAGTTGGTCAATCCATCGCCATCTGGATCGAGTTCACCGTCATCAACGGCAGGATCGAGTCCTCGTGCGACGCCCCGGTCTTCCCCTACCTCCCATTCAGTCGGAATATTATCCCCGTCAGGGTTATCGTTGCCGATCGATTCAAGGCGAACATTGTCAAAGTGTGATCGTCCTGCAGAAGCATCGTCTCCGAGAAAGATCACGATGTTCCCAACGGGTGGTTCGTCGTCTGTTTCCAACGTTACGACCACATCAGCGAAGCTGCCATCGTCGGTCAACGCTTCCGAGTCCACAATCTGCGCGTTTGCAGAGAGCAGATCATCGTTGTCGAGTTGATCGTTAGCATCAAAGCCATCCAGCACATTGGAATCGCCGGGATCCTCATCGAGGACGGTAAGGCCAACGATCGTCATTGACCCGGGAGGCGATTGGCCATTGTTCCTGTTGCCTACGCCGACTGTAAGCGTGTACTTGGTATTTGCCTCGTAAGGGACGCCGGTGTTTTGGAAAAGGTAGTAGACGTTCTGAGTTCCAACATGCTGGGTGCCGTCAGAGGAAAAGGAGCCTCCGTTAATCAACTCAATGAAGGCATCTCCATTGTTGGATCCATCTCGGCCCAGCCAGTCAGGACTCGATCCCGGGTCTGCAACATCCGGGTCAGCCAACTCGTTTGCCCACGTGGTGGGAGGAGACAGCTTCGGTCGCTCAAAGCTGTGATTGTTAATTTCGATTTGCCCGGCAGTAGCTGAATGCATCGCCCCAATTGTAACGGCACTCAGTAGTGGTAACAGGGCGAATCGGTTCGCGGATTTTAACAGGTTCTTCATAGGGGTTTTTCGATTCGGGATATTTCCGCGATAATGAGAAATTTGTGCAGAATATTCAAGGTAAATTGCAAGCGCTGGCGAACACCATTAACCTGAGCGATTTTAATGATCGTGCATCAGGATGTTTGTCACTAAAATGCGCAAACACTCATTCCAAGCCTTTTGCTTGGACTCTTCATTGCCGTGGGCTAATGAAAGGACGGCTGCGATTACTGGCCAACCGGCAAGAACAGCAAGGTCGAGGGAGTGAGGTTTAATGACCTAATTGTCAGGTAGTGGCGGATGAGCTCGCGGCCCTCTGTTGCTCGATGATCTGTTGAATTGCCGCGACCGTTTGCTGCTGCGTTGAAGACGAGTTGGTCGATGCTATCGTGGCGTAGCCGTAACCCATTCCTTCCAGGCCATTCTGCCATCGCAGTTCTCCTGTCTGCGGCTCAAGCGCGAACAATTCGCCTTTAGTGTGAGCGATGATGAGATTGCCGTCGGGAACCACAACCACAAAGCCACTGCTTTTTAAATGAGTGCGCCAGAGTTCCTTGCCGTTGTTTCTGTCGAGCGCAATAACAGAGCCCTTCATACCGAGATAGATAACATTTTCCATGGCAAGAATCTAGCGCGCAGTGAACGACCGGGCGATTACAAAGACCAACCAGGATTGGATGGCCGCTATCCCGCAGCGTTGACCGCATCCACAAGTTCCGTCGCAGTCAATGTAGCCGTGCCAATTTTGCCGACGACGACTCCGCTGGCGATGTTCGAGACTTCGGCGGCTTCCTGGCCACTGGCACCAGCGGTGAGTGCCAGAGTGAATAGCGCGATCGCTGTGTCGCCGGCTCCCGAGACATCGAATACTTCCCTGGCGCGAGTGGGAATGCGGTAAGGTGTCTGGCTTTCTCTGGTAAGTAGCGCCATGCCCTGATCGCCCAGCGTAATCAGCATCGCTTCCGTTTCCCACTTCTCGAACAATTGCGCAGCCAGCTTCCCTAACATTGCATCATCGACGACTCCAGTGGGATCGACGATTCCGGCGGCTTCGAATGCTTCCTTGCGGTTGGGCTTGATCGCTGCCGCTGCCTTCCAGAGAATCGGATTCTTGGGATTAGGATCAACGGTGATCGTCACCTTGTGCTTTCCGGCCAGCGCAGCAATGCCATCCACCAGTTGCTGGGAAATCAACCCTTTGGCATAGTCCTCAAGGATGATCGCGTCGAGATTATCCATGCGCTTCTCCAGTTGTTCCAGCACTTGTTGAATGTCTTCCGCAGAGGGTTGCCGGTGTTTCTCGTGATCGATGCGCACGACCTGCTGGCTCTGCGCAATGACTCTTGTCTTCACAATCGTGCGGTGCGCCTTGTTCTGAATCACAGCCGACGTATCGATGCCCTGCTGGTTGAGTAAATCGAGCAACTCAACAGCGTCCGGGCCGGTGCCGACAATTCCCAGCACCGATACACTTGTGCAGAATGGGATCAAATTGCGCGCCACATTTGCCGCGCCACCCGGATAGGAAGACTCGCGTGTGACTTCCACTACCGGAACCGGCGCCTCGGGCGAGATGCGCGTCACATTGCCCCATAGAAAACGGTCGAGCATGATGTCGCCAACGACCAGAATGCGTTTGTCTTCGAACGATGAAATGAGGCTGCTGAGGCGGTCAGAATTCATGAGGGGCGATTGGCGTAAATGGATAAGTGACACTGACGGTCAGTGCCTGTCGATTATTAACAGGTTGCGGCCAGACTACTTCCTGCTGCAAGTTTTCATCCTTGCACACTTTCTTTTGAAACAAAGTGTGGTATGTCCACGTAACCTATTTGCAGCTGCAATGACCCAACTTTTACCAAGGAATTCTGCCTATTTTTTTTCTCTCCTGACGATCGCGCTGGGCACCGCGACCATGATTCCCGCCATTCACGCGCAGGATGAAGACGACAGGATCGACTTGTCGCAGTTCCCCGGTCTGATGGTGGACAGTGTGGTCGTGCCGATTCCCAGTGAGATTCTAGAAGTTCTGGACAAGCTCGGCTCGCCAAATTGGGCGCGGGAGTTACGTGAAATTGGCGGTGTGAACTCGCCCGATCGCACGCGTGTTGCCCTGCTTTTGGGCACCGTCGTTGCAGAAGGATTCGTTGCCGTTCAGGCACAGAATCGCGATGGGATCGAAGATGCCGGCAAAGAAGTCCTGCGGCTGTCAGAATCGCTTGGAATCAAAAAATATGTCGTCCAGCATGCGCAGAGTATCCTTGATGCCGCTAAGGCAAACGATTGGGATAGCGTGCGTCGTGAACTGGATAATACCGAGCGCACCGTGCGCGACACCATGGAGAAAATGCGCGACGAAGAATTGTCCCAGTGCGTCAGCATGGGCGGTTGGCTGCGCGGCACCGAAGTGCTCACATCAGTGATCAACAATGACTACAATGTCGATCGCGCAGAACTCCTCAATCAGCCCGACCTGGTGCGCCACTTTCGGAAGCAAATCGATGCCATGCGCTCGAAGAAGAAGCTGAAGTCCATCGCATCTGGTCTCGACAAAATTGCCAGGGCCATGGGCAACGGCGACAAACCAGTACCACCGCGGCAAGTGAAACGCATCCTCGGGATCACGTCAGGCCTGGTAAAAGATATCGTCTCCAAATAATTTTTTCAACTCCTCACCATTTCCCCTCCTGCCGAATCGACTCATCGACCACTCGAACTGATGGCTTTGATCCAACAACTCCAGAAACGCACGCGATTGCTTCGCGTCACCGCTGCAGCGACGATACTCCTGATCTTCGCGACGGGCATGTCGTTCGCGCTGTCCCCCGCAGAGGAAGATGCGCGCTCATTTTCCATGGAAGTGGCAGCACCCTACCTGAGCCAGGGGTTCAAACTGCGCGCCGAACGCTGGAGCGGCGAAATCAGTTCCGGCGAAAAGACACCGGTGAAGTTTCAACTTTTCAAAGGCAACGAATACTGGTTCTGGACGGGAGCCAGCGAAGAGAAATCGACGGTCAAAGTGAACGTGTACGATTCCTCCGGCAAATCAATCGCCGTGGAAAAAATCAAACGTAAAAAGGGAATGGGCGGCGTGCGGGTTAAGCCACAGAAGACCGGCACCTATGTTGTCGTCGTAACGATCAGTTCTCGCAGAGCAGCAGCAGCACGCGAAAAAATCGGCTGGGCTCTGGCTTACGGATACCGATAGCGGACGTGGGACAAGCCAGCGGAACAGATGAAATCCGGCTCGACTACGAGAGCCCGCATTTCCTGCAGTCATTGTTTGCGGGCGATACTGCCCTGCTCAAAACGCTCGGAGAGCGACTGAGTATTACGATCACCACCCGCGATGGCTGGTTGCGTCTCGCAGGTGAACGTGAAGCAATTGATCAGGGACGGCAGATCTTTGAGCAACTGGAGAAAGCTCGCCGCGAAGGATCGGTGATCACCGCGCATACGTTTAACTTTGCCATCGACAGCACGGTGAAAACCGTGGACTCCAGCGAGCAAGGCGATAAGACGGCACTTTCAGAACTTGTTAGTGTCAAGCTGCTGGGCACACCACGTAAGCCAGCGGTCAGCCCGCGCACCGTCGGCCAGTTGCGTTACATTCAGTCCATCGATAACCATGACGTTGTCTTTGGTGTCGGTCCCGCCGGAACTGGAAAGACTTATCTCGCCATGGCCTGCGCTATCACTGCGCTGAAGGAGCGCCAGGTCAACCGCATCATTCTCACCAGACCTGCCGTGGAAGCTGGCGAAGCACTCGGGTTTCTCCCCGGCGATCTCAATGAGAAAATTTTCCCTTACTTGCGTCCACTCTACGATGCGCTTTATGACATGCTGGAGCCGGACGAAGTCGAAAAATATATTGAGAGCAACCTGATTGAGATTGCCCCGCTGGCCTACATGCGCGGTCGCACTCTCAGCCGTGCCTTCATCATCCTCGATGAAGCACAGAATACAACGGAAGCGCAAATGTTCATGTTCCTTACTCGACTGGGTGAGGACAGCCGCTGCGTCGTCACCGGTGATGCCACACAGATCGACCTGCGCGGCAACATGCGCTCCGGTCTGGTCGAGGCGATGAAAGTTCTGCCCGGCACCAAAGGCATCGACTTCATCCGCTTCGATACCCGCGACGTCGTGCGTCACCCTGTCGTCCAACGCATCATCAACGCCTACCAGAAGCACCGCGACGAACCAGGATCGTGAGCTGGTTCAGAAGCCGGAGGCGATGCGCATGAGTTCGGCGCAAAGGATAGCACCATAGGTGCCAAGAGCGTAACCTAACACTGCCATTAATGCTCCTACGGGAGCCAGCGCCGGGCTGAATGCCGAGGCGACGACTGGGGCTGAGGCTGCGCCTCCGACATTGGCCTGGCTGCCGACGGCGACAAAGAAGAATGGCGCGCGGATGAGTTTTGCGGTGATGAGCAACACCGTGATATGCACCAGCATCCAAACGATGCCCACAGCGAACAGGCCCAAATTCTGGAACACTTCTTGAAGATTCATTTGCATGCCAATGGTGGCGACAAGGATGTAAATGAACACGCTGCCGACGCGCGAGGCGCCGACGCTTTCGAGTTTGCGCAAGCGAGTGAATGACAGTGCGAACCCGGCGGTTGTCGCCAGGACGATCAGCCAGAAGAATCCTGACAGGGCCGAGCTGAGCCCCCACGCGACCAGAGATCCCGCCGGATGCTCGGCACTGATGGTCGACTGGTTCATTTGCTCGAACCAGGGCGTTAAGTGATCCGCGCCCCAGTGCGCCAGTCCCGTCCCGCCGAACGCCACCGCCAGCAAAACAAACAGATCAGTGACTGAGGGAATGCGCGCAGTCTTTGCCTGGAAGGACTCAGCTTTTTCCTTGAGCGCATCAATCGCAGAGGCATCCGCCTTCAGCCACTTATCTATTTTTGCCGAACAGCCAGCGCCATAAAGCAGACATCCCATCCAGATGTTCGCTACCACGACATCGACAATGATCAATGCACTGAACACTTCATTGCTCACCTGATAGATCTCTTTCATCGCCGCCTGATTGGCGCCGCCGCCGATCCAGCTACCAGCCAGAGTCGACATGCCGCGCCACAGATTTGCCGGGTCCGCGCCCAGTAGGTCTGGAGCAATGGTTGACACTAACAATAGTGCGACTGGCCCGCCCACTATAATACCAACAGTTGCGGCACCGAACATGACCAGCGACTTCGGCCCGAGACTGATGAGTCCTTTTAAATCAATGCTGATGCAAAGCAAAATCAAGCTGGCAGGCAGGAGATAGCGCGATGCCAGCGGGTTGTAGAGCGGCGTTGCATCGCCTCCGATCAATCCCAGCGGCCAGTGCAGCAGCGCCGGAATGAAGTAACACAGCAGCAGCGGAGGTATAAACCGATAGAACCGCCGCGCTGCTGGATGATCACTGGACGCAGTCACAAACACCGCAGCCAGCACAAGCAACAGCACACCCAGAACAGTGGCATCGTTGGTAAACAGAGGGGCACTCACGCCGTGAACCTAGCCGTCTGTTTCGCTTTGGTCGACCACCAATCAGATCGCCAGATTGCCATTTTACATGACAGCAGCGGCTCTTTCGTCTAGGGAAATGACTATGAAGTTTTGTGTCACACCCCTTGGAATTGCTTTCGTATTTACGGTCTTATTACAGATTTCAGCGGCAGATGAGCGCGCGCCAGAAGTGAAATTACCAGAGCTGGTGGCGCATCGCGGAGCGTCGTATGATGCCCCGGAGAATACGCTGCCGGCGTTCGAGCTGGCATGGACACAGGGCGCGGACTCGATCGAGGGAGACTTTTTTCTGACCGCTGACGGCAAGATCATTTGCACGCATGACAAGACGACCGAGCGCGTCACCAACGGCGAAGACAACCGAAAGATCAGCGACTGCACCTTCGATGAGCTGCGCAAGTTAGACGTCGGTGCCTGGAAGGGCGAAGCTTTTAAGGACGTGCGCATGCCCTCACTGAAAGAGGTTCTGGCGACGATTCCAGATGGAAAGAAGCTGTTGATCGAGATCAAGTGCGGGCCAGAGATCGTCCCGGCATTGATGGCGGACGTGGGCGAATGGGACGCGGCCCAGTTGCGCATCATTTCTTTCAATGCCGATGTCATCGCGGCGTGCAGAAAAGCACTTCCAGAGATCAAGGCTTACTGGCTGACCGGCTATGATGAGAAGCCTGAGGGCAGTGGTCAATGGCGACCAACTGTTGACTCAGTCATTGAAAGGCTGCGTGTGACCGGTGCCTCGGGCCTGGACAGCCATGCGCATGATATCATCGACGAAAAATTGGTGAAAAAACTCAGAGCGTTAGATCTCGAATTCCACGTCTGGACAGTCGATGATCCAGCAGTCGCCGCCCGGTTCATTGGGCTAGGCGTCGATTCGATTACGACCAATCGTCCGCAATGGTTGCGGCAGCAATTGATCGAGCAAGGGGCGGAGAAAACCAGCTCAGCGAAATGACGGCGAACGTCCAAAAATTGCGCGACTTGCAGCATGTCGCGCTCGACATGGACGGCACGATTTACCGTGGCGGCCAACTTTTTGATACCACGCTGCCATTCCTGCAGCTGCTGACTGATCACGGCATCGGCTACTCGTTTGTGACGAACAATTGTTCCCGCGCTCGTGCCGACTATGTCGCTCACCTGAGTGCCATGGGCGTGGCTGCTGCTCCTGAGCAAATCTTGACGTCCGCCGATGCCACCATTGCCTATCTAAAATGCGAGCAGCCAGACATCGAGCTGCTTTATGTGGTCGGAACGGAAAGCCTGCGCGAGGAGTTTGCAATCGCCGGGCTACGTATTGCCTCCAATGATGATGAACCGGATGCAGTAGTCATTGGGTTCGACACAGCACTGCGCTACGAAAATTTGTGCCGCGCCGCCTACTGGGTGCGAGAGGGTAAACCTTACCTGGCGACCCATCCCGATACTTTTTGCCCATCAGACGCACCTCTGGTGCTGGTGGATTGTGGTGCCATCTGCGCCTGCATTCAATCCGCCACGGGACGCACTCCCGATGCCGTGCTGGGCAAGCCAGACCCACGCATGTTGGCTCCAGTGCTGCAGCGGCACAACCTGGCAGCAGACCAAATTGCGATGGTAGGTGACCGACTCTACACCGACGTCGCGATGGCGTGCAATGCCGGTGCATTCAGTGTGCTGGTAGAAACGGGCGACAGCACAACGGGAGCAGATGACGCCACGGCGCCCACGCCAGATCTCACCGCTCCAGGGCTCGCTGAGTTTGGAGCAGCGATCGCAGCCGCGCGGCGGTCTTAACTTACCCGTAATCCTGGTATTGGTTTCTGCCTCGATCCTCGGCTATAACAGCTGAATGATCGAAACCTCCCTCCACTTCTCTGCGCTATGAACGATCCTTTTGTCTATAATTACACGGTTGGCGGCATCATTTTTGCTATTGGCGTGTTTTATGCCATTCGTCAGGGGTTCATTGGGTTAAAGGGGCGGGGATTAGTGCGATTGCTCGCGTGTGTGGGAGTGATCGGTTTCTTCTTCAGTCTGCAAGCATTTCTGCAATATGCGCCCATGGAGGTCGCACCTCCAATGCCTTACAATGGTGGCGCAGATGAGGTGCTGAATGTGGAGAAAGGAAAGGCGCGCGGAACGACGCTCGATTATGGAATCATGATCGGCTACTTCGTCATCATCCTGATCATTGGCACCTGGTTCGGGCGAAAAAAGACGACGACAAAGGACTTTTTCTTTGGTGGTCAACGCTTCAGCTGGTGGTTGATTTCTTTCAGCCTGGTCGCCACCACGGTCGGTTCCTACAGCTTCGTCAAGTATTCGAACATGGGCTTTGCCTATGGTCTGTCCAGTAGCCAGACATACCTCAACGACTGGATCTGGTTTCCGCTTCTGGCATTCGGCTGGTTGCCGATTCTCTACTTTTCGCGAGTGACGACGGTGCCGGAATACTTTGAGAGGCGGTTTAACTCGAAAGTCCGCTTCGGCGCGACCTTTTGTATTCTCGTTTATCTGATCGGCTACGTCGGCGTGAACTTGTTCACGATGGGAAAAGTGCTGAACGCGCTGCTTGGCTGGCCCATCCCACTGTCGGCACTGCTTATTGCTCTAATTTCGACGACCTATGTCACTGCCGGCGGGCAGACCAGCGTCATCATGACAGATCTTTTTCAAGGGGTCATGCTGCTGGTGACCGGGGGCGTCATCCTGTTTCTTGGAGCCGATTATGTCGGCGGCTTCGGCGTGTTCTGGGACAATCTTCCACGCGATCATCGACTCGCATTCGCCAATTTTAATGAAGATCCAAAGTTCCCCAGCGTCGGCATTTTCTGGCAGGACGGGATCGCGAATTCGGCCATGCTCTATTTTCTCAATCAGGGCATCATCATGCGATTCCTCGCCGCGCGATCGTTGCGCGAATCCCGTAAGGCCGCGCTGGTGACCGTCGTCGGCCTGATGTCGGTCGCCGCAGTGGTAGTGGCAGCGGGCGGCTGGGTGGCAGCGGCACTGGTGAACCATGGCGACCTTCCAGCAGACATGAAGTCAGACCAGGCGTTTTACATTGCCACAGACTTTCTATCGCGCCCGGGAATTTTTGGACTGGTGCTGGCGGCCCTCACGGCAGCACTGATGTCGACCGTCGATACGCTGATCACAGCGGTTGCTGCGCTTACAGTGAACGATGTTTACAAGCGCCATGTGCGGCCTGAGGCCACTGATCAACAGATGCTCAAAGTGGCACGCATCGCGTCGGTCAGCGTTGCTCTGATAGGAGTTGCCCTGGTGCCTGTGTTCATGAACTTCTCTTCCATCTACGAAGCGCATGGCGCGTTCACAGCATCGGTGACTCCGCCTCTGGTAGTGACGCTATTGCTCTCTGTTTTCTGGCGCCGTTTCACTGCCAAGGCGGCACTTTTCACGCTTATCGGCGGGTTGTTCGCCATGGCCCTGTCGATTCTGTTTCCGCAGATCATCGCGCCATTTTCACACGGCGTTCCTGGAACGATACCTGAGGATGGCGGATTTCTTTCGGGCATGAAAGCCTACAAATACATGCGCGCCTGCTACGGAATCTCGATCTGCGCTGCGATTGGTGTCATCGTCACCTTGCTCACCAAGCCAGAATCCGAGGAACGCCAGCGCGGTCTGGTCTGGGGAACTGTCAGCGATGCCCTGCGTCGCTACAAAGGATCTCCCGGCACCGAGCACGGCAGTGTCCGCACTCATGGCCAGCCACTCATGGGCTCAGAGGAACCATCGGAGAGGCGCGGCGAGGGCAACTTGCCCGTCGTGAGCCTTGGTCAGGCTCTTCATGAAAAACTGGATGCCTCGCCGGGTGACTTACTCTATGTGTCAGATTCTCGCTGGTGGCTGGGCGGCCTGCGTTCCGCGCATGCTATCCTTGGCGAATCCGTTCTTATGGGTGAGGATAGTCAATCCATAAGATTGCATCGCGACGTCTACGATTCCATAGTTGTAAAGCACCGAAATCGCCACAGTGTTCTCATAGAAAAGCTCTACTGAAGCGTGGATGACTTTGAGTCATTGATCCAATTCCGATTTCCCATAACGAGTATGAAAAAAGGTTTATTCCGATCCTCCCTGTTAATTTCCTGTATCGCTTCACTTGCCCTGGCGCAGTCTCCTGTGGCTGCCCAGTCGTTGGGTGATGGGCTCATCTCTTACTGGCCGCTGGACGACGGATTGTTCAGTCAGAGTCGCCGTGATGTTGTTGATTTGAAGGAAACGAATACTCTGGAGTTAGTGGCACCTGATGAATCGAAGCCGTGGTTGACCGGGATAGACGCAAAGTTCCGTGGTAGCCTGCGCGTGAACGGCGACGACACTTTTGGTTCGGTGCTGGAAAGTGAGTCGCTTGATATTGGCACCGATGCTGTCACGCTGGCAATGTGGGTTTACCTCGATCAACTTCCGTCACAGATTCCGGGTTCGTTCGGAGGCATCTACGACTCCCAGGGTGATCAGTATGTCCTCTACCTCGATAAGTCTAACAATGAGCTGCGTTTCAAAGTGGCCGCCTCTGGTGGGGCGCAGCGCCCGGGGATACCAGCGGCGGATCTGGTGACAGGACAATGGTTGCACGTCGCGGGAGTTTACGACGGAACAGACAGTTTTATCTATCTCAACGGTGAACAGAAGGACATGCACACCGGGCCCACTGGAATGGTCAATGCTGGCCAGTTCGCAGGAATCGGGCGCAACGGAGCAGACGCTGCCAGTTTTTTCACAGGAGGAGTCGATGAAATCGCGATCTGGAATCGGGCACTTACAGATGCAGAAGTGCTGGACGTCGTTAGCGGTGGCATCACTGCGGTGTTCGACTCAGATGGTGATGGATTGCGCGATGACTGGGAGATGGCCTTTTTTGGTAATCTCGATGCCACTGCAGATGGCGACGATGACGGCGATTTACTGACTAATGACAAAGAATACGCCTCAGGCGCAGACCCGACAGAGACTGATACCGATGCGGATGGACTCGACGACTTTGCAGAAGTAGAAACGCACGGCAGCAGTCCGCTGCTGAAAGATACCGATGGCGATACGCTGGAAGATGGCAGCGAAGTAAATGACTCAGGCACCAGCCCGATTCTCGCTGACTCTGATGGTGACGGCCTAACCGATGCCGAAGAATTGAATCGCGCCGAACCGTTGAATCCACTGCTGGCCGACTCAGACGGTGACGATCTCAATGACGGTGACGAGTTGAATCGCTACATGACAGACCCATTGAAGATGGATTCTGATTCTGACACCTATGCGGACAGCTTTGAGGTGAGAGATGGTGGCGATCCCAATGATGCTGCGATTTTGCCAAGAATGGTGCGCCTAGGAGTGAACGCCGGACTGGTGTCGCTGTGGACGTTCGATGATAAAGTCATTTCCGAGCGAATTGGACAGGTTAAGGATGCCCTCGCCGTCAACAACCTTGAGCTCATCTCTGACGATGCAGATGCTGCATGGCTGGATGGGATCGCTGCCAACAATCGTGGTAGTCTGCGCATTAATGGCGTGACCACTTATGTGCCGGTTCCCAATTCGGAGTCGCTCAATGGCGGTATCGAACAACTGACGCTTTCGCTCTGGGTGAACCTGGATCAACTTCCCGCCGATCTGGAAAACGGCTTCAGCGGCCTCTTTGATTCGGTGGAAGATTCCTACGTCTTCTATCTCGACAAAGGCAACAACGAGCTGCGGTTCAAAGTCTCGGCGACGGGTGCTGAGCGCCCAGGCATCCCCGGTGATTCACTGACGGCTGGCGAATGGCTGCACGTCGCAGGCGTCTATGACGGAACTGCCGGGACGGCCAAAATTTATCTCAATGGTGAATTGATGGACACGCACAACGGTCCCACTGGTCTGGTCAAAGAGGGACAGGTCGCAGCACTGGGGCGCAATGGCGCAACCGATGCGAATCCATTCTCCGGCGCAGTCGATGATCTGGCGATTTGGAACACTACTCTGACAGATGCCCAAATCGGTGTCCTGTTCTCTGGCGTGCCCTTGACTGGTGGCGATTCCGATGATGATGGACTTCTCGACGAATGGGAGACGGAATTCTTCGGTAATTTGGATCAGGACGGTGACGATGATCCTGACATGGATCAACTCACCAACGCGGAAGAATTTGCCGCCACGACAAGCCCGATCCTGGCCGATACTGATGAAGATGACCTGAAAGATGGCGAGGAGCTAAAGGTTTTCATGACAAACCCACTCAGTGCCGACACCGACGGAGACGGCTATCCAGATGCCTTCGAAGTGCGTGACGGCGGTGATCCCGTAAGTAGCGAAACTATCCCGCGTCTGGCAGTTCTTGGTGTTGCAGAAGGCCTGTTAGCGTTCTGGACGATGGACGAAGAAATCGACTCCAATGTCGTCTATGACGTGAAGGGATTGAACAACCTGCCGCTCAACGAAACCACTCTTGCGTCGGGGCCGCGACTGGTGGGTGACGAAGCGCAGCGCGGCAATAGCTTTGAAATCGACGGCTTCGATTCTTACATTGATGTGCCCGCATCTCCGTCCCTGGATCCCGGTGCAGCGGTCACGCTTGCCGCCTGGGTAAAATTGAAAGAGCTGCCATCCGAGCAGCTGGAAGGATTCGCCGGCATTTACGATTCCACCTCCGATAGTTATGTTTTGTATGTCGACAGAGGTGCTGACGAACTGCGCTTCAAGGTCTCAGCTACCGGCGCTGAGCGGCCAGGCATTCCCGCAGCTGCGCTCATGGTCGATGAATGGCTGCACGTCGCAGGTGTTTATGATGGCACTGACGGGACGGCCAAAATTTACCTCAATGGTGAGCTGATGGACACGCACAACGGCCCCACTGGCACTGTTACAACCGGGCAAATCGCTGCTATGGGTCGCAATGGAACTGGGGAAGTCAGCTTCTTCAACGGAGCGATCGACAATGTAGGCATCTGGAATGTGCCACTTACCGCACAACAAATTGGCAGCCTCGTGCGCAATACGCCATTTGATCCGACCGACACCGACGGCGATGGTTTGCTCGACGAATGGGAGACTGCCAACTTTGGTAATCTTGAGCGTGATGGCGCGGGCGATTTCGATGAAGACGGCCTCATTGATTCCGTAGAATTCGAAGTCGGCAGCTCGCCACTTCTTGCGGATACCGATTCGGACGGCGCATCAGACGCCTACGAATTTGAGCGCGGCACTGACCCGACGAATGCGGACAGCACCCCGATTCCGCAGGGCACCGGACTCGCCGCAGACCTTACAGCCTACTGGCCATTTGATGATGGACTGGCAGATCCTAACGCTGCCATCATTGTAGATGCTACCGGAGTGAATCCGCTGGAATACACCTACAGCGATCCTGAAGATTTCTGGTTGGCAGAAGCGGATGCCTACTCTGGTGGTGCCCTGCGCATCGATGGCCTCGACAGCTTTGTCACGGTTCCTACCAGCAAGTCCCTCGATATCGGTGGCGATGCCGTGACGCTTGCCGCCTGGGTGAAACTGACAGAGCTGCCCAGCGAACAGGCAGATGGTTTCGGCGCGATTTACGATTCGGCTAACGACGCCTACGTGCTCTACCTTGACCGAGGCAACGCAGAGTTGCGCTTCAAAGTGACTGCGACTGGAGCAGAGCGGCCGGGCATTCCAGAAACTGAACTTGTGGTGGATCAATGGATTCACATCGCCGGCGTCTATGACGGCGCTGCCAGTGAAGCTCGCATCTATCTCAATGGCATGCTGATGGATACCCACGGCGGCCCGACTGGCGACGTTCTAACCGGTCAAATTGCTGGCATCGGCCGCAATGGTGTTGCAGAGGCTTCTTTCTTCAACGGAAGCATCGACGATCTCGCCGTGTGGAGTCGAGCCCTCACGCCAGAAGAAGTTTCCAGTCTCGCTGCTGGCGCCGCCATCCTCGGCGGTGATGCCCCCGGCGGTTTCCAAATTGTCCAGGTATCCCGCACCGCAGAAGGAGTCGTCCTCACTTGGACAAGCACCCCTGACGCGACCTACGAAGTGCAGTTCAACTCAACGCTTTCAGAAGCAGGATGGACAACAGTGCAGAGCAGCATCGCGGCAAACCCTGACGGCAACACCTCCTACACAGACAACAGCCAGAACGCTGCAACTGAAGGCTACTACCGCATCCTCCAGGAATAGAGAGATAGAAGCGCCCGCGCGCGATTCAGTCCACGCGAAGCAGTGTTGGTGACTTTTAGTCTTCTCTAAATCTGTTAATTGTAGGCAAATGTGCGTCCCGATCAACCACCCAACAAAAAAAGCTCCGGATTGCTCCGGAGCTTTTCATACTGGAAAAATGCGGTGATCTGGGAACGTGAGGATCAATCGCCGTCGAGCAATCTTCCGATGCCGCCGAGCACGGAGCCTTCTCCCTTCGCCGATCCACCAGCGGATGGGGCGTGGGCAAGGATGCGATCAGCCATGCGTGAGAAGGGCAGACTCTGCAGGTAGACGGTGCCGTGGCCGGTAAGCGTGGCCAGGAACATTCCTTCGCCGCCGAAGAACATGGATTTCAAGTTTCCAGCGCGCTGGATATCGTATTCGACGCCCGGGGTGAATGCGACGATACAGCCGGTATCGACACGCAGTGTCTCGCCATTCAGTTCTTTCTTGGTAATGGTTCCGCCAGCGTGGACGAAGGCCATGCCATCGCCGCGAAGGCGCTGGAGAATGAAGCCTTCACCGCCAAAGAATCCTGCGCCGAGTTTCTTACTGAATGCGATCGATACCTCAGTGCCAAATGCTGCACAGAGGAAGGCATCCTTTTGGCAAATGAGCTCGCCGGATGCCTCCGCCATATTGACAGCTACAATTTTTCCTGGATAGGGAGCGGCAAAGGCGACGCGCTTTTTACCACTGCCGCGGTGCGTGAAGTGCGTCATGAATATCGACTCACCGGTCAATGCTCGTTTGCCGACTGACAGCAATTTGCCCATAATTCCCTCGTCAGGCTTCGAGCCATCTCCCATTTTTGATTCGAAAGTGATCCCGTCCTCGATGTAATTCATGGCGCCCGCTTCCGCGACGACGGTTTCGCCGGGATCCAACTCCACTTCGACGATTTGCATGTCATCGCCGAATATCTCGTAGTCGACGTCATGGCACCGTTGCGGTGAGCCGTGCGGGATCTCCGGTGGCCCTCCGGTTGCCGCTGCCTGAGCGCTGAACAGATGTCCAATAGCCTGTCCGGCAGGCGTCCACTGCGTCAGTCCTTCCGACCAGACGAGTGAACTGGGAGTGATCTGATCTTCCGCGATCAATGCTGGCAGCTCCGATTCGGGTGCCTGTTGTTTTTGATTCTGTGGGTCTACGTAATGCCAGGTTTTCATAAGATAGTTGAATGAAGAAGCGTTCAGTGAAAGCGTATCTGGGCGAATGAGCAATTGTAAAATGCACCGTGCGTTGTAACGAGCCTGTGCATCTGATAGCGATGCAGGTGCGGATCATTGCCTGTTGATGCAGGCAGTTCTGCGCCTCCGCCTTGATGAAGTATCTTTCGTTTCAGCTCCTGATTGTCCTTACATTCGCGACGCGAGTGTGGGCAGATGTGGTGCTGAATGAGGTTGTGACTCACAGTGGAATCGACGGCTTGAAAGCAGCGGACGGCTTTGCTTACGATTGGATTGAGTTACGCAATGCTGGTGCAGAAGACGTCGATCTTGGGGGACATTTTCTCACCGATGATCCGGGTATTTTAAAAAAATGGATATTTCCTGGCGGGTCGATCATTCCAGCTGGCGGCTACAGGATTGTTTTTGCTTCTGACAGGAATGGAGTGTTTGACGGCGAAATCCATGTGAACTTTAAGCTGAATTCGACCAACGGCGATTATCTCGCACTGGTTGCGACCGACGGGGCAACGCTGGTTGATGCGTTTGAATCGAGAATTCCGCCGCTGAATCAGTACGTATCCTACGGCCGCATCCTGGATGGGTTGGCGATCGAAGCACTGGCAGAGGCAACTCCGGGTGCGGCTAATTCTGGAATTGCTCCGGTGGCAGTCATTGCGAACTTTGCGAGCTCGAAAAGTGAAATTGCGGGTGGAGATGAGGTGACGCTTTCGTGGGCGACGCAACGAGCCGAGTCGATTGCACTGTGGCGATCGGCCACATCCGGTGGGTTCTTTGAGCAAATTGTGAAAGTGGAGGAAAACGGCACCTTCAATGTGAGTCCGGCAGAAAATACGTTCTATCGCCTGACGGTCGAGAATACCTATGGGCAAAGGGAGGCGCTGGTTTCCGTGGTGGTTGGCCCTGACATTCACGCCTTTTCCGTGAGGCCGAGCAAGATTGTCCCAGGTGGGCGAACAATCCTGCGCTGGGATAGCACGGGCACTGGCCATTCGGTTGATCTGAACGATGGGTTCGGGACGCGTAGCCCGCAAATCTCATACCGCAGATCGACACTAACATTGACACCTGAATTTTGATGCTGATTGGTCGGTTTTTTGCTCGCGGATCCGATTGGGATCCGGCTTCGATCGGTGGATTCGATTTTCCAT
>JBNMNB010000023.1:0-48233 GCA_051270635.1 Verrucomicrobiales bacterium
AATCCGCCAATCCTTTCCCAGGCCTGCGCTCCTTCCGCCAGGATGAAGACTACCTCTTCTTCGGTCGTGAAGAACAGACCATCGAACTCCTGCAACGCCTTGCCAACAACCGCTTCGTCTCCGTCGTCGGCACCTCGGGCAGCGGCAAGTCCTCCCTGGTACGCTGTGGGTTACTGTCAGAGTTGTTAGGCGGCAAGATGCTGCAAGCGGGCGCTTCCTGGGAAGTGGCCGTCACCCATCCCGGCGGCAACCCATTGGCGCTCCTCACTGATGCCCTTCTCGAAGCCGATCTCTACGATGCCGAGGAAGATCACGCGCGTGAGAATCTGTTAGCCACCCTCAGCCGTACTCACTTCGGCCTGGTCGAAGCCATTCGTCTTTCCGACGTCGGAGAGGATACGAACTTCCTCCTCGTCGTCGACCAGTTCGAGGAAATTTTCCGCTTCCGTGAAGCCGGCAAGACGCAACAGGAAGCCGCCGCCGAGTTCGTCAGCCTGCTTCTCGCCGCTGCTAACCAGGACACCATTCCCATCTACGTGGTGCTGACCATGCGCTCGGATTTCATTGGCGAATGCAGCCAGTTCGAGGGCCTGGCCGAGATGGTCAATCGTGGCGAATTCCTCATCCCGCGCCTCAACCGCGAGCAGTACAAGCGTGTCATCGAGGGCCCGGTCAAGGTTGCCGGAGGCAAGATCGCCCCGCGACTCATGCAGCGTCTTTTGAACGATCTGGGACAGCAAGCCGATCAGTTGCCCTGCCTGCAACACGCCCTCATGCGCACCTGGGATGTCTGGGCAGGGCATGGTGAAACCGAGGCGCTGGATCTGGACGACTACCAGCGCGTGGGCAAGATGGCCGAGGCGCTGTCCCTGCATGCCGATGAGGTTTACCAGGCACTGGCCAGCGATCGCGAACGGCAACTCTGTGAGGCCGCCTTTCAAGCCCTCACCGTAAAAGAATCGGAGAACCGGGGGATCCGCCGACCACAAAGGCTAGGAGCACTTTGCGAAATCCTCAAGGTCGCCTCCAACGAACTCGTGCCTGTCATTGATGCCTACCGGCAACAAGGCGTGACCTTTCTCATGCCGCCCAGCGATGTTGATCTGGACGAGGAAACGGTCATCGATATCTCGCACGAAAGTCTCATGCGCGTGTGGGCGAGGCTGCGGCACTGGGTCGATGACGAAGCCCAAGCCGCCGGGATCTACCGACGCCTGGCGGAGAGCGCGACCTTGTACGGTGAAGGAGAGGCAGCCTTGTTCCGCGATCCCGAACTGGGCATCGCCCTCGCTTGGCGGGAAAACAAGCGCCCCAACGAAGCCTGGGCCGTGCGCTACCGGCCCGGTTTCACGGAGTCCATGACGTTCTTGGAGGCCAGCCGGGAAACGGCCGAGGCCGAGGAGCAGGAACGCGAAGCGGCGCGGCAGCGCGAGCTGAAGCAGGCACGGGAACTGGCCGAGGCGCAGCGCCTGCGCGCCGAGGAGAAGGCGCGTTCCGCCCACCGGATGCGCTGGCTCATGCGCGTGGCGATGGGAGTCGCGGTCGTGGCTGTGATTGCCTCGATCTATGCCTGGCAGAATGCCCAACTGTTTAAGGTTGAAAAAGCGAACGCCAAGAAAGAAGAAACGAAGGCCGTCAAAGCCGGCGTTACGCTGCGCGAGGAGCTCTATGTCGCGGACATCAACCGCGCCTCCCAGGCCTATGACGAAGGTGGCATGGAGTTGCTCGATAACTTGCTGACCCGGCAGATCCCGAAGGAGGGCAATCCCGATCTGCGCGGCCCGGAATGGTATTTATGGCGGCACGCCTCCCGGCGCTCCTTGGCGGCCATGAATGCCATGACTTTCAAAGCCATCGTAGCTGCTCCCGACCAGCAGACCGTGGCCACCGCCTCCTTTCCCAACGCGATCAGCGTGTACGACGTCGACAGTCGCAATGTGATCAAGACGTTCAACGTCGAGATCATCAGAAATGGCGTCGACCTGACGATTGCCTATTCGCCGAAGGGAGGCACACTGGCCGCCGCTGGACCCCAGTCGTCTCTGCGCCGCTGGAACACCCGCACCTGGGAACAGATCAACCCGGACCTCGCCTTCCCACCGAGCTACACGAATGGGATCCAAGCGGGCACATCTCCGGCCATTGTGAAGATCGCCTATTCTCGCGATGGGTCCGTGCTGGCCGGCGGCAGCAGCAATGGCTACCTGGCCCTCTGGGACACGCGGACCTGGCAGGTCATCCACGTGTTTGATGTCTTCGAGGAAAAGCGGGAATTCAAAGGCATCAACGACCTGGCGTTCTCGCCGGATAGCTCGCGTCTCGCCGTGGCCGTCGGCGATTCGGAAACGGATCAGGGTGCCCTGGTGATCCTGGACATCACGCGTCGGGAAGTCCTGTTGCGGGAACAGGACAAACACAGTCGCATGAGGAGTGTGGCCTATTCGCCGGACGACCGCTGGTTGGTTTCGGGCAGCGAGAACGGTGAGGTGAAATTGTGGGACGCCGCCGTGCCCGCCGCTTTTCCGCCCGAGCAACTCTACAAGGCTCGTGGATCCATCGTGGATGTTGCCTTCTCACCCACGGGCACCTATCTCGCCGCTTCGACCGCCGAGGGGAATGCCATCCTCGTCTGGGAAATGCCGTCCCAAAGGCTGGTTTCCACCCTCAAAGGCCATAACAAGCCATCCCACATCTCGTTTGTCGGCAATGAATCCACCTTGTGGTCCGCCTCGGAGGATTGGTTTATCAAGGTTTGGGACGTGCGGAATAGTGGTCTTCACCAGGAAGCGGCCCCGCTCAAGGATGCCGCGGGCATGAGCTACCTTGCGGGCGGACGTCTGGCCTGGCGCAATCCCCAGTTGGGTGATCCTGACGGAGAGGGGGTGCCCATCCAGCTTTATGACGTCGCCCAAGGACAGGAACTGGCGCCCTGGCAGGAGGGGGAAAAGTTCACCCTCCACGCGGCTTCACGGAACGGACGCTTCCTCGCGGCCGAGGGCATGGATCGCCAGCTCCGGCTTTGGGACAGCGAGAGCGGAGCCTTACTGGGAACCACTCCCGATCCGGTCAATGAGAGCCCAAACTCCAGGGCCTTGCTGACGGTGGCCGAAGATGGCAGCCGGGTCGCCTGGTTGGAAGAAGAAGCACACAAGTTCCATCTGTGGAGTCCCGGCACCGGGCGGCCCGTTCAGATCTGGCCCGCCACGATCGTAAAAAACCGTCATTCATCACTCGTCCTTTCTCCCGACGGCACCCTGCTGGCCAGCAGTGGTGGCGGAATTTACAATATGTACGTGTGGGATACCACAGCGGATCCCCCCGTCGTCCTCACGTCCAGAGTCGGTCCGCCCATGCTTGCGATGGATTTCTCTCCCGACAGCAAGCTGCTGGCGTGTGGTCTCTGGACCGGCGAGATCAAGATCCGCGAAGCCCGAACCGGAGAAATGCGGGGCGCTCCCCTTCAGGGTAATACTGCGGCGGTGACGCAATTGGCTTTTTTCCCGGACGGAAAAACGCTGGTTTCGGCGGGCCTTGATCAGACGATCCGCCTCTGGGATGCGAAGGATGTGGACAGGGCAGAGCGACTCGCGACCCTGCCCAGCTTGGATGGATCTGCGAAACGGCTCGTCGTCGAACCTCAAGGACAGTGGCTGGCCGCCGCCGTCGCGGGTCAGGCGGCCCGCATCTGGCGATTGGACGACGCGCCCGATCCGCGCCGCGCCGAAATGACCTGGTGGGAGGACGGCGCACCGGCCTTCCAGCGCGAATACTTAACCGACGCCCCAAACTTCACCGACGCCCGCAAGGCCGCTCGCAAATCCACGGAACAGGCTCCCGACGTGGGCATGGCCTGGCTGGCCCTGGCCGCGATCGCCGTTCACGACGGGGATCTCGAAACCTTCCGCAAGGTTCGGCGCGATGTGCGGACGCGTTTCAGCGACACGCCGTTTCTGGAACCGGCGGCCATCGGGGCGATCCTCTGCACTGTGCTTCCGGCGGCGCCGGACGAACTCAGTGCCGGCCTGCGCCTAGCTGAACGGGTGGCCGCCGACGGTCCCGGCCCTGCCTTCGCTGTTCAAGGCTATGCGCCGGTCGCGCTGATCCTGGGCGAATACCGACGCGGCCACTACGAGCAGGCCCTCGATCAGGCGACTGAGTTTTTGAAAACCCCCGGAAGAAATCTGGGAGTCGCCGACCCTTGGGCAAAGCTGACGGTCGCGATGAGTCAACACCAACTCCACCAACCGGCGGAAGCCCACCGTGCGCTCACCCAAGCCAGAAAATGGATGGCCTTTGAAGACCATCCCCTCCCCCTACGCTGGTATATAAAAATGCTCGAACAAGCCCTCCTGCGCGAAGCCGAGGCGCTGATCGAGGGAAAGGCGGGCGCTCTGCAGTGAGATGGAGAGACAAGTCCACGAAACGGCAGCATGGCGTAATCGCTTTCAGCGCTGCGTAGAAATGGGGATCATCCTGCGCACCGTCCAAGTGGAAAGGGAAGGTTCGATTGTGCGGCACGAGCATCAACCCCGTAGTGTCCGAAAACTCGATTACACCTGAAATCGCTGAGGATCAGGGTGTTGAAATCTGATGGAATCCCGTGTTTTCGCCGACATCCACGCCCCTTCGAGACCGGTTCCAGCCGTCATGCTGCTGCGTGTATACCTCTGCTACAAAACAAAAGAATACCGGCTCGCAGCGCATTTCATCACCCCTTCCTCTCCTTAAACCCCCTCCATCCCCCGCCCGCCCATTTGGAATCAAGTTTGCTTCCAGTTCAGTCAGCCAAAACCATGAAACAATTCATAATCGCTCTCCTTTTCACTGCAGGGCCACTGTCGGCGGCCACGCCGAACTGGCCGCAGTTCCGCGGACCGAACGCCTCCGGTGTTGCAGAGGACGCCCGGCCGCCGGTTCATTTTGGATCTGAAACCAACCTGCGTTGGAAGATCTCGGCCCCACCAGGAATCTCTTCACCCATTGTTTGGGGCAACCGTATTTTCCTGACCGGGTTTGTGGACAATCAACTGGTCACCCTGGCTTACGACGCGGACACCGGCAGCGAGCTGTGGCGACGGGTCGCACCTGCCGAGAAGATCGAGAATTGCCATCAATTTAGTTCGCCCGCCGCATCCACTCCCTGCACCGATGGTAAACGGGTTTACGCCTACTTCGGATCGTTCGGATTGATCGCCTACGATTTCGAGGGAACCGAAATATGGCGCCGGCCTTTCGAGCGATTGCCCTCCAAATACGGCACTGCCACTTCGCCAATTCTTGCAGGTGGCCAGCTCATCCTGCAGCACGACGGAGGCAGCACCAACGCGACCCTTGTCGCCCTCGCGCCGAACACCGGCAACACCGTGTGGGAATCGCCGCGTCCATTGGCCGGCTCCTCCTACTCGACGCCGATGGTTTGGCGGCATGATGGAGTCGAGGAACTCATGGTTCAAGGCAAAGGCCGGGTCGCGGCCTACGGCTTGAAGGGCGGACCGCCGAAGTGGTGGGTCAGAGGTTGGGGCTTCTCGGCGGTCACGACCCCGGTGGCCGGAGAGGGAATGTTGTTCGCCGGTGGGAGTGGTATGGGCGACCCCTCCGCGCCGAACGAACCACTCTTTGATTGGGAGAAACTTCTGGCCGACCACGATGCCAACAAGGACGGTCAGCTCGCCATAGATGAAGTGCCCAAAACGCTGATCTGGCAGATTCGCAAGGAAGTGGCCAAGGACGTCCCGGGCAACATGTTCCCGCTGCGAAATTTGATGGGCTTTGCGGATGCGAACAAAAACCGCATTGTCACCAAGGCGGAATGGGATGCGATGGGCGCCTTCTCCAAGGACAAGTTCAATGCCGACCGCTTTGTCGGTATTCGACCCGGCGGCCGGAATGACAGCACCAACTCGCACGTAAAATGGGAGACCACCAAGGGGCTTTCCGAAATGCCTTCGCCCTTGTTCTATCGGGGTCGCATCGGCTTCGTGCGCGACGGTGCGATGTGGACGGTGATCAATCCCGCAACTGGCGAGCGCGTGCTCGACCGGGAACGCTTGGGGATCGGCGGGCAGTTTGTCGCCTCGCCGATTGCGGCCAACGGATTCATCTACACCGTGAACGCATCGGGAACCTTTGCCGTGCTCCGTGCCGACGACACTCTCGACGTGGCGGCGGTGAACAAGCTGGGGGAAAACGTTCGCTGCACCCCGGCCATCGCGGGCAACCGTCTTTATGTCCGCAGCACCGACCATCTCTGGGCGTTCGGTGAATAAGATTTACCGTGGGCACTCCGACCAGATACGTTGAGTTCGATTCAGAACCTCCCTGTCGAACAAACTGATACCCGTTCCCAACATCATTTTCCGCTCTATGAAAAATACCATCCTCGCCGCGCGCTAGTATCGCGGAGATCGGATTCATTCCTACTGACAGGCTTCACACTCCTCGGCGTTCATAATGCCTTCGATATGGCGTATGGTCAAAATACTCAGCCGTACCGCAATTCGCTGGGAGTCAGCACCAGACGAATTGCGCGGCTGCCGATCGCAGCCTCGATTTCACAACCCATTTTCGGTAGAAGCGCTCCAATGAGATTCATCCTTCAAACTTGGCAGTTATCCTTCCTGATTCTTGCTGGCTGGATCAACTGCCTGGCGACGCAAGCCGAGTCGGAATTGAAGTCCGTCGCGGCGAACGAAAAACTGATCCTTCCAGGCAATTAACTGGTAGCACTACCACCTAATTGATCACTCGTTTTGAGGTTCGCTCGGGAAACCAGGCGAGCCTTTTAGGGGCAATGAATTAACACTGTAGATATCGCGCGCAAGAGCTTCAAAATCAGCTTCTGAACCCATCCCCATCTGCCAACCCTGCCGCCGACATCCGGATTCGAGACGCTTCCCTTCCTCCGTAAAAGGCGACTTCATCGACATCGATCGCCTCGCTCATCACGAGGTTGACGACGATTCGTTCCGGACTCGCTTCGATTGGTCGGACGTTCGACTGAGAATGCTTTGCGCGGGATACGATGTTCCACGTTGGATCGATGCGCTTCAACAGACAATCGGCCGCGCGCCAATCATTGCCCTCGACTGCGGCCTTGAAGATGATCCCGCGGAGATCGCCTTCACCCTCGCCCGCTCGAAGGCTTCAACGAACGTCGCTTCCGGCGAAGCGGTTCGTGATCAGCTGCAAAGCCGTGGAGAAAAAGTGTTATAGACCTATAACGAAACCGATGAACGACTGCTTGCTTGGCGTTCGCCTCCGTAAAAGGCGAATCTTCAACATCGATCGACTCCCTCCGAATTCGATCGATCGCTCGATCGGTTTCATCTCACGATTAGCCGACGAGCATGACAAGTGATGCAGACCTGCAACACTTGTTTCTAGTTGGTTTTCGCTGATTCGCCCTCGGATAATCCGGCTTCTAGGCGACTCGCGCACCGTCTGGGGAGCGAACAGAAACGCCTTCATTCACGAGTTTCGTCAGCTTCGCGAGATTCGTCCTCGCTTCTCTGGATCGCGACCTCGAAGAGCTACGATCGAAATTTGAGCGTTTCTTCGGTTCTCTCAGGAAATCGGGGAACCGTCCGGTTCGCACACCACCATTTTGACGACGACTTGTTCCGGATTCGCTTCGATCGGCCGACCCGACTCGGAATTCTTTCCCCGCCGTGGAACGTTCCACGTTGGATCGATTCGCTTCAACAGACAATCGGCGGCACGCCAGTCGCTTCCCTCGATCGCGGCCTCGAACAAACGCCGTTCGAAGGCCCGGCGACCCAAGCTCTAGCCCGCCTCGATGAACGGCGAATCGTTCGGATCGAACGACTCGCTCATCACGAGCTCGACGACGGCTCGCTCCGATTGTTCGATCGATCGGTTTCATCTCACGATTAGCCGACGAGCATGACAAGTGTTGCAGACCTGCAACACTATTTTCTAGTTGGTTTTCGCTGATTCGATCGGTTCACTCATCACCATTTTGACAACGAATTGCTCCGGACTCGGTTCGATCGATTCGATCGGTCGGTTTCATCTCACGATTAGTCGACGAGCATGAAAGTGTTGCAGACCTGCAACACTTGTTTCTAGTTGGTTTTCCCTGATTCGCCCTCGGATAATCCGGTTTCTAGGCGACTCGCGCACCGTCTGGGGAGCGAATCAGTCGTCCGGCCGCACGGTGCATTCTCTCAGGTAATCGGGGAACCGTCCGGTCCGCACACCACCATTTTGACGACGACTCGATTCGGATTCGTTTCGATTCGGATTCGTTTCGATCGATCGATCGATCGTCTCGCCATGTTTCGAGCGACGTGCGATGTTCCATTCTTGATCGATGCGATTCAAAATGCAGTCGGCGGCGCGCCAGTCACCATGGATCGCGGCTTTGAAGATGATTCGTTCGAGATCTCGAACTACCGCGGCCAGATCGCCGCGTAATCGATCAGCGACTCGAATTCGTCTGGCAACGTATCTGCCGACTGTCCGCACGACAAACAGAACAGATTGTGATTCTCTGCCGTCCAGATTGCGCCACAATCGACTGTCTCGCAGTATATCGATAAAGCTGGCGCGCTGTGCGTCTTCCAGCTTCGGTGCGCTCTCCGGCGGTTTCTCGCGATCCAGGAAGCCCATCGGCGCGCCAATCATCGTCTGAGAGCGTCCGCGCTCAACGGGTTGCGCTTCGTCGGTGCCGAGTGCAGGCGCGTTCTGAGAGCTGGAAAAGCGCAAGAATGGCCAGCCGGGAGGCCAGAAGCCGGTTCTCGTGGGTCGGCTGAGATCGAGGATCTGAGTCTGCCATTTTTGGCCCGATACGTTGGTTTTTACAGGTTCGGCTGAGTTTATTGACCATACGGGGTTCAGTTGGTATGAGATCGCCCATGAACCCACCCCTGGAAATCAAAGTTCCTACCAGCTTCCTACTTTCGATTCAACGGCTAAACCAATAGTCACCGACGCTTATTCGGATTCCACAGCCCGGTAGAAATGATTTCCGGAACCTAGTTCGTCCACAAACTCTACCGGCACTCCAGTTCCAGTCGCCTGCTTCCACTGTGCCCAACTTGCCAAGTCGCCTGACTTCTGCACTGAGTAAGTTCGCCCCGCCGTCGTCGGCAACACGAGAGTCACCACACCATCTGGTGCGACCGTGACACCAGAGAACCGAAATTCGCCGAGGGACTTCGCGGGAGGCACATCATTCTCCATTCCCGGACTACCTGCACCCGATACCGATGCTGCCCACGACGCAGCTGTAGCATTGTCGCTCGCAGCACCGCGCAGCGAAAGCGTAGCCCCTGAACCATCCGGCTCCACCGGCCATGGGGCGGAATCCTGATAACTTACCGTGTCTACCTCATTCCCTGTAAAGTCGAACAATCGTAACGTGTCACCGGAGTTTCCGAGACCGAATGGAAAATCGCCTATGCATTGGGTCACATTGGGATACTGGGTCTGAAAAAGATCCTTGTCGCCGCAAAGCACGAGGTATTCGCCCGGTTCCACGACCGTACCTACCGGGATACGAAAGTAATGGCTCTCATCATTGTCTCTGAATTCCCAGCCATCTAGATCGACAGGAACATTCCACCCGTTGAATAGCTCTACCCAGTCACCCGAATCGGCAGAGGCAAGTGCGTGGTAGTTAATCTCGTTGATGATGACAGCATTCAACGCCCCGGGATCGGGTTCAAACATCGCCTTTACGGTGATCTCCTGGTCTTCAGGCAACGCCGTGGTAAGCATGTGACCCTCGCCATTTTCAACACCACCCCAACCGGCAAACCGGTAACCTGGCGCGGGCAACGGCTGAAGCTCTACCGGCACTCCCTCAAAGTAGGTCCCCTGCCATGGAAAGCTATCGAGCTTGATCGAGTTCAAGCGCACGCTGCCTCCATTTTCTGGCTCGGATTCAACCGTTAGTGTTCCTGTTCCACTGAAGCGAAAGAATGACCGTAAATGCGAGAATACGCGATCCGGCCGCCGCTCAAGAAAACGACGCACGGTCTCGATGTTGCGGTCCCATGTGCTAACCGAAGTAATACCCCCGTTGCGCCGCCAGCGCGCGATATGGCGATCCATTTCCGGTTTGTAACGTTCTTTCATCCCATCGAGTTTTGCCGTGGTGCGCTCGGGAAGAAGATCCGTGTTCAACAAATCTGCAAAGCGGTTGGCAAAGCGGTGCTGCACCTCGGGGATCTCCAGCAACTTGTCCGGGATGAGGATCGTCCAACTTGGATTCGGCCAGCCTGTGCCGGTGCTGGTGGTCGCGTGGCGAATAGTGTTGTGGGAAAAGGTATTGTTGCTGTCCGAATTGAACGTGTAGTCGAGGTCATACATCAACCAGCGCCATTTGCCTTCCTCGGCGCGCGGCCGCCAATTCTTGTTGTTGTTGCCGGGCCAGTCGTAGTTGGCGCAGAAGATCTGCGTGACCATGTAGTCGATAAAGTTGTCGATATCGACCGTCTGCTGCACCACCTCATAGGTGCCAGGTGCAGCCATATCCTCAGAATCCAGAAACGTTTCCAATGCGAGGAATGCGTCGCTGTCTCCTTCCACAATCACAGGATGCCTGCGCCGCCAGTAGCGCTGGATCATATCGACATTGTCGCGATCGACCGGATGGTGCGAAGCCAGGAAGTCCTCGTTCATCTTCTCACGGATGTTCTGAATTCCCCAGTATTCGCCGTTGATGAACAAGATCGCGGGACGAAACGCCTGCTTATCAACATTCCCATGTTCGACGAGACTGCTCGCAAGCGGATCACGAAAGAATGTGCCATTGCTGCGCGAGTCTCCGCCAGCTGCCCGCAACACAAACGCATCGAATGAACCGATTTCCAGCCCAGGAAACAAAGGATAGTCCAGTTGTTTTGCGCCATATTTGTCCCGCAGATGGATCGCAAACGATTTCTGCCCATTGCTGCGACTGCCCCACCCCAGAATCTTGATGCCAGCATCAACACTGAAGCCTCCACTCCCATCGGGCTCGAACAATTCTACATGCACCGGACGCTCCCAGTCGTTCCAGTAGTTCGCAACGCGATCGCCTTCGCGCGCATTTGGGCCTGGGGTGTAGATACCGATATCGTCATCCCACAAATTGTCAGGATCGGTGGAAAGGGAAACCACGGGCATCGTGACTGTTTCATCGATCAGAAACGTTTGCGTCAAGACCGGACTGGAGACCTCACTGCCGTTGAACGACCGCGCACGCAACACGGACGTCGTTGCAACATCCACGAGCGCAGCGTACATATCCGCGCCCACTCCAGGCACGCTGCCATCGAGAGTGTAGCGAATCACGTCGCCCGCAATAGCCGCTTGCAGTTCGACCGTGACGGGCGCGCCGTGAAATCCAGCCGCGACCGAAGTGGTTACGGTGTTGGTGAAGCCAGGAAACGGAGTTGTCGCGTTGGGTTCAGCTGGCGTTGGAGTCGAAAATACCTTCCACACGTTCTGCTCAACCGCATCTCGTCCATACGAGAAGTCGATCGGAATCTCCTCGGTGGCGATGCTATCAACCGGAGCGCCTTCGGGCGAGGACAGCACCACTGTCTCCCCTGCCCTGCTAATTTTAAAATTCGTGTGCAGGTAGGTTTCACGCTTGTCTTTCCCCGAGGCAAACACAACAAGGTGCCCGTCTGGCTCAAGATTCACATCCTCGGGAAACGTCCACTTCATCGGCTGCGATTCCGAATCGGACAGCCCATACCCTGTCAACGAAACTGCCACACCGCCCGGATTATAAATTTCGATCCAATCCGGATACTCGCCATCGAGTGCAGATTCACCAAGGGCTCGATACCAGCCTGGGCAACTCGGCACTGGACAATTCTGTAGATCGAATTCGTATTCGTCCGGCAATCCGGTGACATTGGACGACACGATCTCGTTGATGCGCAGTCCAGTGTCCTGAGCCGCTATGGACAAGGTCAGGAGCAACGACGCAACACACTGAGCCGCTGCGGGCGATGGAGTTTTCATGAGCGTTGGCAATCAGGATCTCATTAGAGACTAACCCGTTTCGCTCACATCACACAATCAAAAGCGATCACCATCTCCTCCGTCTTCCCGTAGTGTCCGAAAACTCGATTACACCTGAAATCGCTGAGAATCAGGGCGTTGCAATCTGACGGAATCCGGTGGTTTTGCCGAAAGTCACGCCCCTCCGAAACCCTCCCAGGCATCATGCTGCGCGTATACCCATTCGGAATCCGCACGGATACGGATTCATGATTGGTATACGCCGCACGCGATGCTCGCAAGTGCCTCCCGGCCGGTTCCTTGCGCCCTGCCGGAGTAGCGGTATCTGCGCCCCCGGGCGGCGGCAAAGCGCGAGTGAAGGCTCAAGGAGAGGGCAGGGAGAATCCCTTCGTGAGATCGGCTGAGATCGACAGCCTGAACCTGCCGGTTAGTGCTGGAACATAGGTGTTTTAGGGTTCGGCTGATTTTTGGCACCATACGGGAGAAGGCCTGGTTCCAAGGGGTCTTGGCGCTTCGGCTGATTAATTGCACCTTACGGGGTGCAACGCAGCGTGCCCTCCGCTCGTGGGTGACCCTCGGGCATCTTTCACGCCCTTCAAGGCCGGTTCTGCCTCAGCGAGGTGAGCCGCGCCTCGACGCGTTCGCGCCAGTCGGTCGGGACGTCCTGGATCCTCAACTCGTAGGTGCGCCGAATCTTGTCGAGGGCCACGCTGGGCTCGACCGAGCTGAGAATCTCCCACAGTACCTCGATCCGGATGCTCTGCAGCTCGAGGTCGAAGATCACGTCGGAGGACTTGGCACCCACCTGGTGCACTTCCACCGCGAGGACGTTCTCACCAGGCCGGACCGCGGTTGCCGGTATCATGAAGGGAACATAGCTGCTTTCACTGCTGACACTTTCCGTGGCAAATACGGATGGATCGAGAGATCCTTCGGGAAGGCGCAGACGCTGCACTTCTTGCCCATTCACGTAGACCGCCGCACCGTCGTCGGCTCGGAGGTTCCCTAGCACCACGTCGGGCACTTCATCGGACGAAGCCATAAAAGTCCGGCGGAACAAGACCGTGCGGGGCTTGCCGGCCGGCCCTTCGCCATCCGCCACTTCTCCGACCACCACCTTGTCGCCATATCCCAGCGGCGCCGCGCCGCTCGCCCATGGGGAATCATCGAACGCCCGCTGGCTCCAACCCGCCGGAACGGCAGAGGCCGCATCACATGGATGGAACTTCCATCCCGCCCCGCGCTCGATCAGGACAGCGCTCGCGGCCACCGCCTCTTCATCGGCGGCCAGCGCGCACCATTCCTCGTATCGCTTGACGAGCCCATTCAAGGACCCGGGCCACTTCTCCTTCTTAACGAGGATTCTCCCGATCATGGACAGCACCAGTGCCTCGCGCGCGCGGGCCTTGTCCGCTTGCCTGATCTCGCGGAGCGACAGCCCATGCGTCATCTTCGCAAACTCGGTCGCATTGAACGGCCCAGGTTCCGGGTCAGCCAGGGGTTCGTCCGCCAGTCTTGAGTCGGGGGCTGGTCCGGTCCATGACACCAATTCAATTCCGGCGATGCGGATGTCGTGGTTCAGGCAGTCATGACTGTGCACCGAGATCGCCAGGACATGTTCGCCCGGCTCCAGTCGCCCCTCGAGCGGGATCCTCCTCGGAATCCAAGGGTTCTCGCACTCCACGGCGTAGAGATTCGCCAAGTCCTCTCCACTCCGCACATTTTCCCGCCCCACCTCGAAGCCATCGAGGAACACGACCGCGCCGTCATCCATTTGTACGATCAACTCCAGATGCTCGTGAGCTTTGGTCGTCGTGAAACGGTGCCGAAAGAAGGCCGGCGCGTGCGGGTGATCCCCGTCCGGGTGCGGATTCCCGACTTCAACCTCTTCGATCCAGCCATCCGCGGCATCTGTACAACCAAACCCTCCCAGTCGGGAATCGGCTGCCTCGCTCCATCCCGAGTCATCGTAGTCCGGCTGGGCAAAGCGGGCAGCGATCCCCGCATCCTTCTCCTGGGCGGGCCGATTCCAGCGCCAGGTTGAGTCCTGGGAGATCACCACCTTCGCAGTTCGCTCCGGGTCGCTCGTCGCCTTGGCGTAGGCTTCCTCAAGGTACTCGAGGGTTAGCCGCCGCCGCTCGGCACGCATCCGGGCTTCCTCCTCGGTGCGATCCAGGTCGCGATACGCTTCCGCCAGCGTGTGCATCACATTCGGCTTCCACGGTGTCTCCGCATCTCTGGGTATTTCGAGGAGCAACTCTTCCAGCAGTCTCACTGCTTCCTCATGACCTCCAGTCGCATTCAAGAAGACACCCAAACTCAACTTGCTATGTTGGGTCTTAAAATGGTCCGCCCCCAACACCCGGCTCCGGACCTCGAACATCTTCCGGGCGACCTCGATCGCTTCCTCGCGCCGACCGGCGTTGAACAACGCGGGAGGATACTGAACTACAATAGCCATGTCAGCATAGCCATCGGGACCCTCGACAGTTTCGACCTTCGGGAGCAGCCTTTCACAGATGGCCGCTGCCTGCGCGAACTCGCCGAGTTCGTAGTGGGCTTTTGCCACCTGGAATTCCACGGCCAACAGGGTTTTGGGGTCGACTCCCTCGGTCTCTTCCATCCGCGGGATCAAGGGGTCGAGAATCTCGAGCGCTTCCCGATACTGACCATCAAGATTCAGCGCAAGTCCCAGGTGCCAATACAGGTTCAACACCTCCTTATCCAGGTCCGGCCCGTTACCTTCTGCCAGACCTTCGAGAATGGGGATGGCCTCCCGGTAGAGCCGGATCGCAGCATCAAACCGGCCAAGTTCCTCGTAGCAGCGCGCGACCTCGCGAACCACCCTGCTCGCGCTCGGGTCTTCCCACCCATACAATTCGATCAGCTGCGGGCGTATGCTCTGCAGGATATCCAAGGCGACCTGCGGCTGCCCCACCAACCGATATGACTCACCCAAGGTCAATTTGCGCTTGAGCCTCACTCCCTCCGGATCCACCTGCCAACCGGCATCGAGACACTCCAGGATGAGGATGGATCGATCCCTTTTTTCCCATTTCCAAAGCCAGTTCGACAAAGAATACCGCAGCCGACTCGATCTCGGGTGTTCGGGCCCCAGTTGCTCATCGGTCATCCTGATAGCCACCTGCAGGACGGGGACTGCATCCTCCCAACGCTGAAGCTGCGAGTAATAGAATGCCAAGTTTTCAACGCCTATACGATGGTCTTTGTCCTCTTGGGGAATGCGACGATAGAGGGCGCGCAGATATCCTTCCGTCAACGGCACTGCCAAGTCGTACTCCCCCTCACCCTGAAGGAGGTTGAATACAGGGTGCCAACTTGCCATCCATTGGAGATCAGGGAGTTCAATGGGATCGGTGGTCTTCGCCATGGCATGCCCCAGCACGGAGGGCAGCGCAGGTGGCAGGGCGGGCAATGCGTCGACTCGGTCAGGGGTGTTCGGCGTGTCAGCATCCTTGCCACCCGGGGGGTGGTTCCTCACCAGAGACTCGCGAAGCTCTCTCGTCAGCGCGAGCGCCTTCTTCGTTTCACCGGTCCCCACATAGAGACCAATCAGGTTAATGCGTGGGTGAAGCGTTTCATAAGGTGGTGCCCTCTTTGCTCGCCATTTGGCCAGCGCTGTTTCGAACAGAGTCCTCGCCTCATCAAGTCGATCAGCCGAACTGAGCTGAAACGCGTGATTCCCCATCGCGTGCAGCGCCAACCGGTGGTCTGGACCAAACACCCTCTGGCAGGCAGTCATGACCTCCTTGCTCATTGGAAGAGCTTCACTGGTTCGTCCGACCCTGTGCAGAGCCACGGAGAGGAATCTCTTTGCCTCCAGGGTTTCCTGGTGTTCCGGGCCGAATACCCGCTCGAACTGCGGAATGTCGGGTTCAAGGACGGCAACCGTGTCTTCGTGTTGATGGGCATTGGTATGAACTCTGGCCAAGCGAACGATCGCCAGCAGAGTCTGGGGGTGATCATTCCCAAGAGTGCCTCGTCGCCGCGTCACGACCTCTTTTGTGAGCCGGATCGCCTCGTCCGCCCGGTCGATGGAAGAGAGAGCGCCCGCCAGCTGAAGCTGGAGCTTGGAACGCTCTGGCCGGTCGACAGGCAACAAAGCGATCTGTGCCCGAAGAACTTCTACCTCTTCTTCGATGCGGTATTGGTTGTGCAGAACGCCTGCAAGGAGAAACGTCGTATCGATGACGGGCTCACTTCCGGGGGGCAAGGATGCCAGCTCGTTGGCCAGCAATTGCCGGCTCAGTCTTTCGGCTTCTGACAGGTTCCCCCGCCATCGGTAGGAGTAGGCCCACTGCACCCGAGCCTGGAGAGTGCCTGGATGATCCGGCCCCAGGAACTCTTCATGAAAGCGCAGTGATTCGGAGGCCAGGTCAATCGCAGGTTCGAGCAGGGACGCAGAAGAATAGGCATCCACCACCGCGCGCCAGAGAGGCGCCTGACTCTCCGGGGGGATCGTCTTGTCGCTACGAAGCCGGCTGACGAACTGGTCGAGGAGCTCCACCACCTTGATCTCCGGGCCCGATCGCTCATATTGCGGGGTCTTCAGAATCGACAGCAGGAAGTCTGCGATGCGATCTGATTTTTGCTTTTCGGCCTGCGCTGCGACCGCCTGTTCACTGGCCAGCGCCTCGGCGGCACGCGCCGCCTGTTTCTGCCGGTGGCTGAATAGGGTCACGCCCACCAGGACAAGAAACAAGCCGACCGCCGCCGCGACGCCACCCCGGTTCCGTCGCACGAATTTTCCGACCCGGTAGCTCCACTCCGGTGGCCCGGCATCCACCGCTTCGTTCTTGGCATGCCGCTCGATATCCAGCAGCAGTGCCCCGACGCTCTGATATCTCCGTGCGGGATCTTTTTCCAAGCACTTCAAGGTGATCCAGTCGAGGTCGCCCCGAACCCACCGCGCCTGAGCCTGATCGGCGAAGCGTTGTGATGGCCTGAGCGGCTCGTCATCCAAAATCGCGCGCTGCAATTTGGGGAGTGGGAGCTTCGGGTCGAAGGGAAGCTGGGCACAGAGCGCTTCGTAGAGCGTCACACCAAGCGAGTAGACATCCGAGCGGGCGTCAGCTTCGGCGATTGCGGCGATCTGTTCGGGGCTCATGTAGACCGGCGTTCCCATGAAATCGAACGGGCGAGTTAGGAGCGTCTGCTCGACGCCGGGATCCTCCAAGGCGCGGGCGATGCCGAAATCGATCACTTTCGCCGACACGGATTCGCCATCGGTCGCCACCATCACGTTCGATGGCTTGAGGTCGCGGTGCAGGATCCCTTTCAGGTGTGCGTGTTCGACGGCTCGGCAGACTTGGGCAAAGAGCTCGAGGCGCCGGTCGAGCGGTGCATCCCCGTCCTTCCATAACCGGTTCAAGGTGGTGCCATCGACCCATTCCATGGCGAAGAACGGCCGCCCGTCCGAAGTGGTGCCAGCTTCGTAGAGGCGCGCGATATTTGGATGGTCGAGCCGGGCGAGCGCGGCCTGTTCGAGGTCGAAGCGGGCGCGGGCGCGGCTGGAATGAAGTCCTTGTTTGAGGATCTTGAGAGCGACCTGGCGTTCGGCCGGGTGCTGCTGGCGCGCACGCCACACCTCGCCGAATCCACCTTCTCCGAGTTTTTCCTCGAGAACGAACGGCCCCAGTTTGGCATCGGGTTGCGCCGTGAATGCAGCAGGTGACGGAGGCGATTGCCCCATCGGAGAAGGGCCTGCGGGGAGCACGGATGGCGTGAAATGGATCGCGCAAATGCCAGAGCCGATGTCCCCGAAGGCGAGGATCGGATCCGCGTGGAACTCGACTCCTGCCTCGCTTGTTTCCGAGGTGAGACGACGGCCGCAGCTGTCCAACGCAGCGAGGAGATCGGCGGATAACTCGCAGTCCGCCCCTGCCAAGGCATCGCTCACGAGCGGTTCATCGCGGGCTTCGGTAGCGAGGAAAAACGCGTCCGACAGATCGCCAAAATCGAGCACCGGGAGCAGGCCATCGAAACTGTATGCCGCCAGTTTGCGGGCGCGGACGGTGAGCGCTGGCACCCCCCCGGCCTCCTCCAGCGCCGTTCCCGTCACGATCTGGATCACGACGCGCTTGCGCGGCTCTTCGTCCTCGACCCGGGCGAGATAGACCGGTGTCTCGTCGCTCTTGCGCAGCACCCGCTCGATCCTGAACTGCGGAAAAACGTCAGCCCAGGTAGTCGTGTCGACGTCCTCGGAGACAGTGTCCGCGTGCGAGACGCACGGTGTGCGGACGGCGCGGACGATGCAGCTCGGGCAGACCGAGCCGAGACCGGCAACCGAACCGTTCAGGCGGCTGCCGCAAGCGGTGCAGTTCTTCAATTGTGCAATCATGGCGTCCTAGTCGGGTGAGATCGAGTGAGTGGGCAGCAGAGTGAGCCCCTCAAAAGGGTACCGAACTGTTTGCGGGCGCACGTTACACAATCTTCGAAAGTTTTTCTATCCCCCACTGAAGGCCCGGAAAAAGTGCTCGAGTTCGTCGTCGATTTCCCCGGTCGAACCGACGGTTTGTGCCACCTCATCGCGCACCAATTCCTTCAGGTGCTTGCGCAAGCGGAAAGCGAGCACGCGGGCATTGCCTCTGGAGATCCCGAGTTCAGCAGCCGCCTCCTCATACGTCGTTTCCGACTCGCCGCCCATGACGGTAGGGGCGAGCACCCGGGCGATTTCCTCTCGCCCGTTGCGGCGGTACATCGCGGTCAGCTGGACCAGCGCCCGCTCCAGAATCCCCCACGCCCAGCGGCGCTCGAAGGCCGCGTCCGGCGATTCCTCGTCTCCGGCGGTTGATTCCAGCCACGCCTCGCCGAGATCACGGTCGATCGAGAGGTGCTCGATGCCACCACCGCGTTTGAGCCGGTTGCGGTTGCGCCAGTCGATCTTCAAATAATTTTTCAGCGCGCCGAGCAGCCAGCAGCGGAACCGGTCGCCCGTCTCTGCGACCGTGGCCAACGAGTCGCGCTCGATGAGCGAGACCAAGAATCCCTGCGTCAGATCCTCCGCCTCCTGCGGAGAAGATCCACGTCGCCGGGCAAAGGCGTAAATCGCCGGCCAGTAGTCGCCTGCGAAAACCTCCAACGCCTGCCGCCGCTGCGTCGCATCCCCACCCGCCGCCCGGATGATCGACCAGCGGGTGGTCGGAATCTGGCCCTCGATAGTGCGAGTCTGGAGAAGCGCGTCACTCATGCGTTCCCGCGAGCATAGGGAGCCCGAAGCAACATGCAAACCCCGTCTCATCCGGTCGGATCGAAAAAATTCACCAAAATCTGTAACGCCGGAGGCGGCAACGGTTCGTCATGGGGTGAACCGGAACAACAATCGCCGGGATGAACCATGAAACAGACACGATCACAGGACAAATTAGCCGCCCGGGCTGGCACAGGCCTCGCGCTGGCCGCGGTCTTCCTTGCAGGAGGCACCCGACTCCAGGCGGACACCGAGGTGGTGCAGGAGGCCTTCCTGAAGGCATCTAATGCCGTCACAAATGGAATCCTTCATGCCGACTGGTTTGGATGGTCGATGGCGATGGACGCGGACACCCTGGTGGTGGGGGCATGGGACGAAGAAAGCGCCGCGACCGGGGTGAATGGAAATGGCGACGACAACAGTGCCGATTGCGCGGGGGCCGCTTACGTATTTGTTCGGCGCGGGCAGGGCTGGGTCGAGGAGGCCTACCTCAAGGCCTCCAATACGGAGGCTGGAGATCGGTTTGGGGTCAGCGTGGCGGTCTCCAGGGATACGGTGGTCGTGGGCGCACCGCAGAAAAGAACCTCGGGCAACGGGTGGACCGGGCCCGCCTACGTATTTGTCCGCGAGAATGGAACCTGGCGCCAGCAAGCGATCCTGGAGGCCTCCAATTCCGATCCGGATGACGCATTTGGAAGGTCGGTTGCAATCGACGGGGACACCATCGTGGTCGGGGCGCCTCGAGAATACAGCGGAGCGAGTGGTCCCGGTGCCAACGAGTTCGACAATAGCCTGAAATGGGCTGGCGCTGCCTACGTCTTTGTCCGGAATGGTGATACCTGGGTGCAGCAGGCATACTTGAAATCCTCCAGACCGGGACGGGGGTTTGCTTTTGGGGGCGCTGTCGCGATAGACGGGAATACGATTGTCGCGGGTTCGGAGCAGGAAGACCGTCCCGGCGCGGGCAGCCTCGACAACTTGGGGGCCGCCTACGTCTTCGTCCGGGGAGGCGACCAGTGGCGCCAGCAGGCCCGCCTCACCGCCTCCGTGGACACCGGCGAGTTTGGTCGCGCAGTCGACATCGATGAGGACACCATCGTCGTCGGTGCGACAGGCACCTCTGGAGGAAGGTCTACCGGGGCGTTCGTGTTTGTCCGGACCGCCCGGGCGTGGACCGAGCAAGCCCACCTCATCTCTTCGAACTACGAAGATCGAGACACCTTTGGTTCCGACGTGGCGGTGTCTGGCAACGCGGTTGTTGTGGGGGCGCCGGGAGAAGACAGTGCCTCCAAGGGGATAAATGGCGATGAGATCGACAATCGTTTGGCCGGAAGCGGCGCCGCTTACCTCTTCACGCGGGAGGGGACCTCGTGGACGCAACAGGCCTACGTGAAGGCATCCAATCCCGGGCAGGGAGATCAATTCGGACAAACCGTGGCCGCGTCGCGGGATCGCTTTGCGGTTGGGGCTGGCTGGGAGGGAGACCAGAGCGGTGCCGCCTACACGTTCCACGCCACGGGAATTCCAACATTCAATGAGTACGCGCTGGGCGGCGGGGATCTCGACATCTCGGTCAATGGGAACTCGGTAGCGGTGTCCTACCGGCGGCGGCGCGACCCCGAGGCCGCGGGGCTGGTGTATCAGGTGGAGACTTCTCCCGACTTGCAAGAGTGGTCGCCCGCCGAGGTCTCCGAGGAGGAGGTGAACCTCATCGATGCCACCTGGGAGAAAGTCACCGTGATCCTGGGTGTCGATCCAGGCGCAAGCGAGCTGTTCGCGCGGATCCGAGTGTCCCAAGGATGATGAAGCGACCGAGGAACTCAACGCAACAAATTATGAAACAAACACTACCACCAATGAAAGAGATACGACCACTTGTGAAGCGAGCTGCAGTATTCGGTTCGACAATTGCCCTGGCGCTCGTCGCCGGCGCCAGCCTGTCCACCAGCGCATTCGCTGCACCGCCGGATGGCAACGAACCCGGCGGGGGCAACGTTCCCGCCCAGGAGGATGCCCCAGGACATATTATCGTGTTCAAAAAGAAGGTGAACGCCCAAGACGCAGCCAATGAGCTTGAATCGCAACATGGCCTGCAGATCGGGCGGGTGTATCAGCATGCCATCAAGGGCGCGTTTGTATCTAAGGATCTCCCGCCCCAAGCTCTGGCGGCGCTCGAGCGGAATCCAAACGTCGCCTACGTGGAGAAAAACGGGGTGTGCAGATTAGCGGCGCAACCGATTCCCACCGGGATTGACCGCATCGACGTCGAGGGCGCGGTGGCCATTGACGGGACCGACGACCTCGTCGACGTCGACATCGCGATTCTCGACACTGGCATCGAATCCACCCACCCCGACCTGAACGTCAATCACGCCATGTCCGTAGGCTTTTACTACTCCATCGAAGGGCATGGCCCAAAACAGAGGCAAGTGCTCAAACAGTCCAATGACGTCGCCTACTGGACTGACCCTCATGGGCACGGAACTTTCGTTGCCGGTGTTGCGGGAGCAATCGACAATGACACTGGCGTTGTTGGGGCTGCACCGGGAGCGCGCCTGACGTCGGTCCGGGTTTTGACTGGTGAAAACGGACAGGGGACTTGGGCAGAGGTTATCGCTGGACTGGATTATGTCGCCGCCAATTCCGACACCTTCGAAGTCGCAAATATGAGTATTGGCAGCGTATCTCGCTATGAGCCGGTAAATGACGCGGTGGCGAATACGACTGCGGCAGGCGTTGTCGTGGTCGTTGCCGGAGGAAACCACGGGGATGATGCTTACAATCACTCGCCCGCCTCTTCTCCCTCGGCCATTACGGTCTCGGCTCTTGCCGATAGCGATGGTCTGCCTGGTGGCCTTGGACCCGACACCTCTGAAGCCTCTGCGGGTTCGGAATGGGAGGATCGAACCATGGGTGCAGATGATACTCTGGCGGTCTTCAGCAACTACGGACCGCTCATCGATGTCGCGGCCCCTGGCGTTGACATCTTTTCCACTTGGCTGGATGGAGGATATGTAGTCAAGTCGGGAACGAGCGCGGCAGCACCACATGTTGCAGGGGCAGTGGCACTTTACCTTTCCCAGCACGGGAGAGACCGGGACGACAACGGCGTGATCGATGGCAATGACGTTGCACTCATGGAATTGCTTGTCACCAGCACAGGTTGGCAACTTGGAGATTTTGAATACTTCAGCGGAGACACAGACGGCTATCCTGAGCCGCTCCTCAACGTGGCAAACCTGCTCGATTTCCAGATCGACCAGGTCCCAACTGTGTCAATCACTTCACCAAGCGACGGCGCGGTGCTATCCGGCCCGGTCTCTTTGCAAGCAAATGCAAGTGATGACTCTGCCGTCACTCAAGTCGAATTCTTCGTCGACGGAAACAGCCTTGGGGTTGATAGCGACCCATCAGATGGCTACTCGCTGAATTGGGATTCTACCCCCGTTTCCGATGGCGCTCATGAAATCAGCGCGGTCGCGACAGACGATGCCCTTCAGGCGTCGACCTCATCGATCTCGGTCTCGATCGACAATATTGATTCCGCTCCAGTGGCAGATGCGGGTTCGGACCTAACCGTTCAAGATAGTGATCGCGACGGAAGCGAATGGGTGATCCTGGATGGCTCAGGATCCAGTGATGACCGGGCAATCGATCGCTACGAGTGGTATGATGGAGCATTGCTCCTTTCCACCGCCGTGTCATTCACGCACGACCTTCCTGTGGGCTCGCACACGATGACACTACGCGTATTTGATTCGATCGGGCAATACGCTGAAGACAGCGTGCTGATCACAGTTGAAGAAGCACCAGCGGTCGCAACACTGGTTTCGGTTCAGTCCATTGCCATCACTGGATACGGCGGTAAAAACGGCAACAATCACCTCGAAGCTGTTGCAACCATCCGAGACGATCTCGGTGAGGCCGTAGTGGGAGCCGTTGTTGAAGCGTATCTTTACAAGGATAACACAATGATAAAGACCTCGTCGGGCACGAGTGACTCGTCAGGGGCGGCTCTCCTGTTCAATGAAAGAGGCATTGCCACCGGTTGTTACAGTGTCGTCATTACGAACGTCACGGCACCGGGACTCGCCTTCGATGGTGTTACACCAAGCAATCAGCACTGTAAGGAGTAAAAGTTCAGGATCGAACGATCTCAGCCTTCCACTGACCCGGTGCGCCAAGGGCAGATCCATCCCGACTTCACAACCACTTACAAAAGCGGTTCTCCAGCAACAGATTGATTGCTAGGAATTTGCTTTTTGCGTGGGGCGCTTGAGGGCGCCGTTGAAGGGATCGGAGATGGGGAGAAAGGGGGGTGTCTCCGGTGTGGCTCCGCTTGAGGGCGGGCCTTTTGTCACAAGTCCTGGATCGACCCGTGAGCACGGGGAACCACGGGCGAGGGGAGAGAGTTAGTTCGCGCTTTAGGGGTGGGTGAATCGATTGATGAGACCGTTGCCCTTTTATCAACGCGGAGGCGCGGCGAATTGCCTTTATTCATGACATACAAACTGCCATGGATTCGTAGATATTTTATCTGGATCCATGAAGAGAATTTCTAATCGCGCCCATCTTGTCCGTTTTATTGTTGCAACCTTCACCGTGTCACTAGGTCTTCCCGGTCTGCACGCGGAAGAAAACTGGGCGCAGTTCCGCGGGCCTACGGGGCGCGGGCATTCGACGGCGAAGGATGTCCCGATCAAGTGGGACGCGGACTCGGTAGTCTGGAAGAGAACACTCAAGGGGGAGGGACAGTCGTCCCCGTACTGTCCGAAAACTCGATTACAGCGAGAATCGTAGCCCTTCCGCGCGAGGCGCATCGATGCTCTCGGGAGAGTGGAAGGTGCAGATCCGGCTCGCGCGAGATTGGCTGAGAGCCAAAACCGGAGTAGAATATGTAGGCTGAGTTCTTGCATTTGCTAATTCGGGCCGAGTTTTTGCACCATACGGCATCACCAGAGCCGGGCCCAAGGATTTGAAACGTTGCGTCGCTGGCGTCCCCCGGTTTGCTGAGTAAGGCAGGCACGGAAGAAACTCACTCCCGTTTGTCCGCCCGGCAAACTCACCGCGTACTGTCCGGAAACTCGAATCGTAGCAATTTCATGCTGCATCCCGGTTGGTGGTAGCGAAGAAGGCCGCCAAGCCGCTCCGCCAAAAAGAACCGGAAACCTGCCGTCCGTGGCGTCCGTTAGCAGGTTTTGCCGGACGGGCCGGACGGTGCCTGGCGAACGCCCGGGAGGAGCGCTCTCTTTTGTGGTTACCAGCGCTGTCGGGAAACAGGTCGAGGAGTTATGCACTTCGAAATCCGCTTAGCAGAGCGCTTCCAAGTGATTAAACGACAGCAGCTCCTGTTGTAATCGAGTTTTCGGACAGTACGGCTTCCTGCCATGATACATGTAATAAGCGCGAAGGGCGCATGGCAGACGTTCAACACGACCGATAGTGTTGTGACTGCGACCACGAGGAGCATGGGTACGCGGGTGGGTTCGGCGCATAGAGATGCACGAAGAGCACTGATCGAAAAAACCAGGATCGCACCATCCACACAGATAGGAAATAAATAGGCGAACTGAGGAGCTATCGCTCCAGAATCTGCCGCCAAGGCATGGAGCGCATCGAAAGACATGACGAATGCTCCAAGTGCGAGCAAAAGCACTAGACAAGCGGTTATCCGAGAGATCAAACGGACGCCCCTGGAATCGGCGAGAGTGTTCGTATAACAAGAGTCCAAAGCATCCGAAACTGGAATGGGAAAAGTGGTGGTTGGTGTCATAGGCGATTTATAAATGGCTAGATTGTTACTTTCAAAAAAAGCACAGCGGAGCGCCCGACACAATTTTCTCGAATTGATCTAAAAGGCCTTGGCGTTATAAGGTCGATTGAGAAATCTTAGAGGTAGTTAGCAGCTTCGATACCGGAGTCATACCTGAGCCCCCCTTAGAGGAAGGTAGGCGCTGGTCAGTTCTATTACGGGCATACTCTTCTTGGCCCGGAGAAGCCTCCGGTGAAGTTTTAGATCCCCTGCTGCTGTTCGCACCCTTGGGAGTATCTTGGAGTGCAAGGAACGGCTTCTCCCTGACTTTGTCACATCGCTAATATCCAAACTGTCTATGTCCGTGGGCCTTTTACGGGGTTCGGACGGTTTTTCTACGACTGCAGGGATGTATCCTCGGGGTGTAGGGGGTGGAGCGTTTTACCTTCCTTTACGTAAGAGAAAAGAGGAAAAGAAAAAAGAACGACGGGGAAGTGGCACCACCTACACCCCGTAGTGTCCGAAAACTCGATTGCAGCGAGAATCGTTGGAAATAAGGATCTTGGAGGCCACAAGAATTGGACAGTTTCGACGCCCCAGCCGTTATGCTGCGCGTATACCCATTCGATATCCGCACGGGCACGGGTTCCCAATGGGCAGTAGAAAGCATGAATCGCGTAAGAGCGTCCGGGATCAAGGAGTTGCGCTTCGTTGGTGACGGGTACCGGCACGTTCTGAGAGCCGGAAAAGTGCAAGAACGGCCAATCGGGAGGCCGGAAGACGGCTCTCGTGAGTCGACTGAGATCGAGAATCTGAGCCTCGCCATTGTTCGCTGGAAAGCCTTTGTTTGCAGGTAGGGCTGAGTTATTTGACCATACGGGATCAGCTGAACCACTGACAACCCCCTTGCAGGGGACTGTAGTGAAACTGCGGGCGCTGTGGCTGATCGCGGTGCTGCTGGCTGGCCACTTCCTCGGCGCTGAGTCGGAACTCCTTGTTCGGTTCCTGTGCACCAATGACAGAGTAAGAAAGTAGGAGAATAATGAGCGAATATTTCATGGCAATGAGTTCTTCTGCAAGGTGCGCAGCTTCTGTGCAGCCACGCTCCATCCTGGGCGAGCTTTCAGCGCGGCCTGACACGACGCGATAGCCTCGGCCCGGCGACCGGTCACCTCCAAGGCCACCGCTAGTTGATACAACGTCACCGCATCGTTAGGCTGGAGCTTCAAGGATTGTTGGAAGAGTGGAATAGCCGCTTTGGCCTGACCTGCGGCAAGCGAGGCGAGCCCGGTGTTGAAATAGAGGTTCGCATTGGGGGCGACCAATTTCATAGCGTTCTGCAAGTGGGTGAGCGCTGGCCTGGCGAGATTCTGCGCGAGCAAGCGTTCGCCGATCGATTGATGTAGTGTTCCGTCTTTCGGCGCAAGTTTGAGGAGGTTCGCATAAACCCGCGCCGCTTTGGGTGCGTTCTTCTGGGCCATTAGGAAATCGCCCAACAAGACATGCGAGGTCTTCACCGTCTGCAGGTGCTGGTCTTGGCTTCCAAACTGGCCTTCCAAATAGAAACGAGCCGCGCCGAGGAACTGCTCTAGATACGCGCTGGCGGCAGCCGTTTGACCACTCTTCTCCAGCGCAACCGCGATGCGATTGGGATCAGGCGAGAAAGGCGTGGAGGCCCAACGTCCAGGATAGGGCACGGCGGCAGCCCGTTGCTGGTCCAAGTCGGCCTTGAGCAAGGCGACATCCTTTAACAACATCTCCACACTCACCTTGCCTTTGTAAATCGCTGCAAGCCGACCGCGATCATCTAACAAGAAACTCGAAGGCACTGGCAGCGGCTGTTGCAGCTCTAGAAAAGTCCGATGAATGACTTCCATCGCATGAAGTTGAGCTTGGGTGGCCTTGCCTCGTTTAAAAGGAAACCCAAGCTTGTCGAGCAAATCCGACTCTCCATCACCGCTCAAGTGATCGACTGACAACGCCACGATCTCAAGGCCAGAACTGCGAAGAGCCTTCTCTGACTTGCTCCACTCGGCCAATTCCGAGGCACAAGCACTGCAAATGCCTGACCAGAGATTGAGCAGCGTTGGTTGCTTGGCGGCCTTGTTAGCACCAGGCATGGGCACGCGTCCGATGATCCAGGTGCGGGTAGCGCTATCGGAAAGGATCGGCGCAAGCGGCGCGGATGGCGCAACCTGCATGGCTTTGGGAAACGTGTAGGCGACCGACTTTCCAGCTCCCTGAGTCAGCACATAGTGGCCACCTGACGTTAGTCCTGCGAAGCGCTCGGGCTTGCCGCCAGGCCAGTGAACGATCACCGTTTCGATTCCACTCACAGTGCCGAGTCCGAAGTGAAGCCATTTGCTAGACTGAGAAACGAAGCCTTCGCCCGCGCGCAAGGTTCGATGCACGGGTTGTGAATCGCCTTGCAAAAACACTACCACGCGCGCACCAATCGCATCGCGGGTGCAGGTCTTTCCAACCAAGCGAACGCCTAAGAAGCCTCTGTCTTTCACAGACTGAGATACATTGTGCAGGAAGCGCACCCGAGGAGCGGTACGATTGGTGATCCAGAAATCCACCTTACCATCAAAGTCCCAATCCGTGGCCACAACCGCACGCGTATCGTCAGGAAGATCGAGCCCCGTAGCCGATGAGACGTCGGCAAAGCGCTCGCCTCTCACGTTGAGGAAGGCGCAATTCCTCTCATTACCACTAAACGAGCGCCCTTCGGCGATGAGTTCGTTCAATGCCGACCAGCCGCGCCGGTAGGTGCTGAGATCTTCGTTAGCCTGGCTAGGCGATTGCGACACGACCTGCCGCCAGTAGAAACTTCACAAGTCACCGGTGTCTTCCGTGGTGATGAAGCCATTGCCCACATAGAGGTCCTCCCAACCATCGTTGTTCAGGTCGGCAAACTGTGAGCCCCACGCCCAACGCCCCATAGTGACTTTGGCAGGAACACTGACATCTTTGAACCCGTCTCCTTGATTGAGGAAGAGCGTGTTCCCGCGCGCGTGACGCTGAAAGCTGGCTGCCTTGCCACCGCGAAACTCACGCTGGTAAGTGATCCGATTCCCCGCCGAGGAGAACATATTGCTAACATAGGCGTCCATGCGCCCATCGCGATTGGCATCTCCCCATGCGATGCTCATGCCTGCGGACATGTCCTCGACACCGAGCGGTGCTGCCACATCGGTGAATTTGCCAGTGCGATTGAGATCATTCCGGTAAAGGTTGTTTCGCCCGAAGTCGTTGGCGACGTAAAGGTCCTGATCGCCATCGTTGTCGAAGTCTTCCCAAGCCGAGGCAAAGCTAAAGCGGTTGTTGTTCACCTCGAGGCCGAGCGCCGTCGTGCGATCTTGAAACTTCCAGCCACTTTCATTGCTGAGGAGAATGTTGCGTCCTCCATTCGTAGCGTCATGATAGGGCACGGGGAAACCGAGTACACTCTGATCCGGATCCGCGTCATTGCTAGGATTGCGGCCGCAGAAGAAGAGATCGAGATCGCCATCGTTGTCCATGTCCGCCGCAGACACCGAGCGTAGCTTCGCTTCGACACGTGTTTCTAAGCGCTTGGTGAACCGCGCGTTGCCGACGTTCTCCATGAGCATGTAGTAGGAGTCCTGAGCTAGCACCAAGTCTTGATCGCCATCATTGTCGAGATCGACAAACAACGCGGACCGCGTCAGTTCCATCCAATCAACACCGGCCTGAGCCGAGACATCGCGCAAGGTGCCATTCGGCTGACGGAGGTAGAGCCGATTGGGCAGGCCTCCAGGCTGACAAACATACAAATCATCGAAGCCATCGCCATTGGCATCGCCAAGCGCGATTCCTTGGAGGCCATTCACATCCGTGCCGAAATCGATCTGCAAGCGATTGCGCCAATGATCAGAGCCTAACGAAAGCTGCTCGCGGTAGCTCATGTCGCCGCCAAGCACACTCACGGTATCGTCCTGGAAATGAAGCCCTCCCTTGGCAAGGGGAGTGATCTCTTCGAAGTCACGCACTTGAATGCGCGAGAGCTTGGGTTCCGCATCACGTGTCCAGAGCACTTCCCAGATCGCATTCTGCTGGGATTTCCCTAACGGTGTTTCGGCAGATGCGTTGAAGATCATCTCCGTTAGGATGCCCTGCTTGGTTATCTCCACGCGATAGATCTTGAACTTCACATGAAGCTCAGTGGTGTTCCCCATCGAAGGGAGCGTCTTAAGTGATTTGCCAGATCCAATCTCCCCACGAGCCACACGAATGAGGCCGTCCTCAAGCACGGTGTCGAGTTTCTCTGGTCGCCAAGGCGATGTTTGGAAAGTCGTCGCCAAGATACTCGGAGCACTGGTCGATCCTTTCTTAATCACTTGAGCCAAGGTGGCAAGTTGCGCGTTGGCCGCCTCGGTGAAGACTTCGGTATCCCATCCCGCATCCTGTTTCGGATCGAGTTTCTCCAGAATGGGAGCCAATCCGGGCGTGAGCGTCACGGGAGACGAGCCAGGAACGGAAGGAAGCGTATCCTGACCTCGACACAAGAGGATCGCCAACGTTAGAAGGCATGTTAGTCGAATGATCATCTAGCTTTCAATTGGTTGAGGTAAGCCCGCTCATGGGCGTGCTGGGGATCGAGCTTGAGCACCTGCTCAAGCTGCGCGGCGGCGTCGGCAACCTTCTTCTGTTCGAAGTAGACCTTGGCGAGATCCATCTTGGCCGCAAAATCGTCTGGTGCCAATCGAACCACCGCAAGATGATGTTCCTCCGACTTGGGCAAGTCCTTGGCCTACGCGAATAGTTGGCTGAGCTGATAGTGTACGCTGAGGCTTTCGGGAATGTGCTCCAGCCACTCATGCAGGCGCGCGATAGCCTCGCCTAACTTGTTCTCGCTCGCCAGAACAACCGCCCAATTGGTGTAAGCATCCTCGAAAGTAGGCATCATTGCCACAGCCTCGGCAAACGTCGCGTAAGCTTTCGCTAGAGATTTCTTTCTCGCCTGACAAGCGGCTAACTCTGTCATCACGGCAACGTTCTTCGGCTGCTGGACCAGCACACGCTGCATGACAGGAATGGCGTCGATCAATCTCCAGCACTTTGCCTCTGCCCACTTCGGCTTTCTTGCCGTCTTTAGTGATAGCGGCCTTGCCTTCATGAACCCCAACAACCTCACTACCATCCGCTCCAGTTTCCACGAACAGCTTTCCTTCGCGCATTCCAACCGTCATGCTTTGCCCATTGATGATGATTTCCTGATCTGGCTTTCCTGCCTCCAAATCGATGTGAACCATGACTCGCCCGGCCTGAAGTTTTAGGCTCGTTTTCGCTTCGGTAGCACTTGGAACCTGCACTTGGGAATTCGGAGCCAACCGCATACTTCCGCTCTGGCCAAGCAACGCAATGGCCGAATCCTTCTTCGTTCGGATCGTCTCGCCTGGACCAACGCTGAGAGAGGTTGGCGCCGCATCCTCCTCACCGCTGGTGGGTTGATAAAAAGCCCCCGCGGAGCGCACTTTGCCATCCGTACCTACTACTTCTACCGAACCTCCCACTTCTGGGACCAAGTCGATTTGCTGGAAGCGCACTGGGGACTGCGCATTGCCTAAATTGCACGCGATCACCATCAAAAGAAAGATCTGAAGAACGAACCATTGCAGCTTAGGTTTGGAGCGCATGTGGAGTATTAATATTGATAGGAATTTGCTTAATCAAGGCCTAAATTCAAACCGCTTGCGGCCCTTGGGTTGAATGGGGTGCAACTTTCCGCATCGAGGAGCAGCCCCCATTCCCGCTCGTTGGCGCGGTAGTGATTTTTCCCGACGATCATCTGCTCGCCTTTATGAGTGGCATGGGCATTGACCCAGACAGTGATCGAGAAGGTGGCCTCGGGAAAGGAAAACTCCGCCGCGTCTTTCACCACGAGCGCGTCCGATCTTCCGTCGAACAGAATGGATCCAGCCACCGCCCCGGACGATTTTTCGAGGGTGTCTTCCGCCACGGCAGGGTGGTTTCCAGTCGAGTCGGGGACGACGCCATCGGTGGCCTCGTCGAGCGACCAATGGGCGAGCTGTTCTGCTGCGAAGGTGAACGAAGCGGCAATCAAGGTCGCTGCGAACAGAGCGGTGATGCGTTTTGTATTGATCATGAGAAAAGTGTAGTGGAATGGCACGTGGTTAGGAGGCCCATTCGCCGTGCAACTGCCGAAATTCTTCATCTCCTCGTGGCATTCAGGGGTTCTCTTTCTGGTCTACTCGACGGACAAGGAAGCGATTGGGATCACCGCCAGTTCCGCGCTGTTGTTGTTCCACAACTCCCGCCCTTCACCGGTGCGACCGGCATTTCCTCCGTTGTTGGAGTAGCCGATATAGAGGCGGCCGTTGTGCTCGACCGAATAAGGATAGGAGAGCGAAGCACGCGGATTTGACTCGCCGGGACCGTCGGGAAATTCTGCGTGGCGGATGACGAAGACTTTGCTGAATAAGCTCTCACCCGGTCTGCTCACGGCGATGGTCAGCGGGTTCCGTTTCTTACCGTTGCTCCGGGCAGTGGTGCACACGAGGTAGCGCTGCCCAGTGCTAAGCACCCCGGCAGCGGGCTTCGACGTCGCCATCGGCAGGTTACTGATTTCCGTGGGGTACCAGGTCTTTCCGTAATCCTGACTCACAGCGGCCAGCGCTATCGCGTCGTCACCATAGCGGGCGATGTTGGTGACGGTGGCTCCCGAGACCAGGATCGAGGACTCCCCCCCACATTCGGTCGATGGATTCCGCGACGGGAATCCTGACAAAGCGCCACTTCGTAAAATCGTCACCATGGCTGATCGCGACGGCTGCTGGAGACTTGTCCTCGTCGGGGTATTGCTTGAAGGACCCGCCCGGCATAATCCAGTTTCTATCGTCCATCTTCACTGGCTGATTCAATGCCCAGAATCCGTTGTCGATGACGACGCCCTTTTTCTCCCAGGTGCCGGCGGCTTCGTCGAGTCGATAGGCGCGGGTGTGGATGTTTTCCATCTTGCCGTAGTAGGCACCGTGAAAGGCCCAGAGCGTCCCCTCATGCGACAGAAAGACGCCGTGACTGACGGCAAGATTTTCCTCTTCTCCGGCGTCAATCACCTGAAGCGGTCCCCAGGTCTGGCCGCCGTCTTCGCTGACGCGGTAATGCGCTTCCTCAGTAACGGTGTTTTCGCTCCCTTTATTGTGACCGAAAGAGGCATAGAGCTTCCCTTTGTGCCAGGCGAGAGCAACGCCGTGGAGAAAGGTGTATCCGTCTTTCGGCTTGTCCCATTTCTTGATGACATGGAATTCGACGTCCTCAAGCTCCTCGATGTCTTCGGCGCGAGGCAGTTCCGAGGCTTCATCCCACAGCGGGAAACGAGCGGGCGGCTCCGGGATCGATAGCGTTGCGGTCACGGGCTGGTAACGACCGGCGATTTCTTCACTCGGGATCGCTCGCGTTTCATAGCGAAACTTATCCAGCGCGCCGAAAAATGCCTGACGCACGTTCCCGGCATCCCAAATGCCACCGAGGGTGATGGGAGCTTTGGTGAAGGGAAGCGGCTGTTCCAGCGCCACATTTCCACCCGTTTTGCCATTCAAAAAGAGCGTCGCTTTGTCCACCACCACCACCAGGGCCGCGCAATGCCAATGACCAGGCTGAAGCGGCTCCGCGCATGGGATCGTTTTCCAACCACCCTGCCACAGATGCGCCTTCAGCCTGCCATCCGCCTCGATCGTGAGACCCCATTGCCGTTCACCGAGCGAATAGCGGTTTTTCCCGATGAGTATCTGCTGCCCGGCTTCAAGCGCGAAAGGATTGAACCACACCGAGGCGGTGAAGCCCTTTTCGCCGGAGTTGAGATGGGCGGAGTCGTTCAGCTCGACGGCGCTTTGTCCATCCAGCCGCAACGCGTGGCCCTGCACTCCCTCCACCCGCAACGCCTCGCCGTGCGGAACGATCTCCGCCGCCAGCGGAGAGTCCAGTCCCCACTCCCGGTCAGTCGGTGGCTCTGGTTCGATGCGTGCAACTCCTGCGGCATCAATCGCTAGCGATGCCACGGGCACGACGGCGAGCTGGGGGCCAAAGCCGCGCGTGTAGGCAACGTAGAGCTTTCCCTCGTGCTCCCAGGCACCGGGATACATCATCGAGCCGACATCATCGATCTGGAAGATCCGGGAAAAAGATCCCGCTCCCGCTGCGCCAACCGCGATGGTGAGCGGATTGCAACTCTTCGTCACGTCGGCGGCCGTGGTGCAGATGAGGTAGGGCTGCCCGGTGGAAAGATGACCGGCGTAGGGTTTGCTCGTCGTCATGGGAAGATTCGACGGCTTGCTCGGCGTCCAGGTGCGGCCCCAGTCATCGCTAGTCGCGACGAGAGCGGCATACCCGGAACCGTAGCGGGCGATGTTGACGAGCCGATCCTCGTCGCGGATCAGCGCGCTTTCGCCCCACATTTTGCCGAGGTTTTTCGCCTGCGGGATCACCACGAGATCCCATTTTGTGAGGTCATCCCCGTGACTGATCGCCACCGCCGCCGGATGACCTTCGCCGACGCGGGCACCCGAAAGGATCCAATTTCCGTCGGGCAGTTTCATCGGCTTCTGCAGAGCCCAGAATCCTCCCCCGACGACTTCGCCCTTCGCCTCCCAGGTGCCGCTTTCTTCGTTGAGTAAAAAGGCCAGCGTGCGCACCTTGCCGATCTTGCCGGTGAAGGCTCCGTTGAAGGACCAGAGTCGACCCTCGTGAGAAAGAAAGACACCGTGACTGACGCCGCCGACGTCATCACCCCGGGCGATGAAATCCAGCTCGCTCCAGGTCTTCCCGCCATCTTCACTCGTGAGCCAGGCGCAGGATTCGCCGGGTGAATTTTCGCCTTGGGTATCAACCTTGTCGTTCCAGCCGAAGGAGGCGTGCAGCACGCCCTTGTGCCAAATCACATCGGCACCTTTTCGCCAAATGCGGCCTTTGGTCTGTTCCGAGGTGCGCGGGCTGATGTCGTGAATCTCGACCCCGGCGGGAAACGGCAGCTCAGCGGCTTTCGGAATGGTCTCGCCGGTCCAGAGCGGATGGGGTTCGGCTTGAGCGGATAACAGAAATGTCGAGCAAAAGAGAAAGATGCTTAATTTGATTTTCATGGGTTGGATTTGATCAATTCGACATAGCGGGCGCGTTAGCTTTGCCTGTCATTGCGTGCCTTGGGTTTCGACCGACCGCCGGTGCTCATCTCCCGCGACCGAAGGCTTCAGCCTTGAGCGGGCACAATTCTGAGCCGAAAGTAATTGCTGCTCGTTGGCACCGGTAATATGAGGGAGCGTGTGCCGTTACCATTCTCGGTCTCTGTTGTGCCCTCTGTTGGGAGTTCGATCCACGTAGCGAGGTCGGTAGACGATTCGGGTGTGATGGTGAGGCCGTTCTCGACGCGGATTTGCCATTGGAGCGCTGTTCCGTCCAGGTTAGTGATGATGCGTGGCGGCGTTAGTTCAAGATCGAAACCGAGCGCGTAGGCGATCAGGTTGGAGACACCGGTTCCCGTATCATCCGCGTTGGGGTCGGTGAAACCGCGGGCTTCCATCCATGCGGCGAGTGCCCCCCCGACCGATGGAGCTGGGGAGGGGGCAACTGCACGCCAGTTCTCGCCGACATTGATGTCGGGCCTGGATGCGGGGTCGATAAGTTCCAGGGCAGAGCCATCGCCGTCGGCAGCTTCAGGCCAGGGCGATTTGTCATCGTAGGAGAAATCGGCGATGACCGAGCCATCTGCCGCATGGAGTTGAAGGTGTTCGCCACCATCACTGAGGCTGCCGGAGAACTGGCCAGCGACGCGGGCGGAGGTGCCAAATCGGAACGCAAAAGCATCGGAATTACCCACCAGGAATATCTTTTCGCCTGGCTCGAGATGATTGATCGGCCCTGGCTCAAAGTCAAAGCTGACTCCGTCCGTGAACCGCAATCCGTCGAGAGATACAGGATTGTTGCCGCGATTGATGATCGCGAGGTATTCGAATTCGCTACGGCTGTTGAACCCGGCAGCAACTTCAGCCTCGGAAGGTGTGACTGGGCGATAGTGAATGTGTGAGACTGCGACGTTATCTGCATTTGCAGGAATGGAGCCCACTTGAAAATACGCTTCGTTGAGCGCGGACCACTCCTCGTCTTCCAGCAGGCGTGCGCGCACGATGCTCGATGATTCGAGTGCAATAGCTCCATCGTAGATCTGTGCGGAAGGCGAGATACTCGTATCAGTTGCCCACGCGAGTTCCGTGCCTATCAAAAAATCGGAGCCCGTGGCACTGACATTGAGACCGTGGATAGCGAGGACATTGGTACCTGCGCGCAGACTGGAAACTGCGTTGCTGGCGTCGAATTCTTCGAAGATGATAGCATCCCTGTCGCTGTGACTTGTGGTGGCCGATGCATTGCCATCGCGAACGGCGGGAGCGTTGGCCTGTGCGACTTCGATGCCGTTGATGTAGGCGACAAAGCCGTCGTCATACTTCATGCGGAGTTTCAGCAAGTTGATTTCGCTGAGCACTGACGCGTCGATCTCAAACGAGAACCGAAGCAGAGTAGACGCACTGACGTGGCGCATGGCGTCGAGGAGATTGGTGCCGGCGATGTCATTGAAGCCTCCGGCGGTTGCCTCGAATCCGACCGGCGCGGTGCCGACAGTCCAAGCGTTTCCTGGCTCGAAGGAGGGTTCGGTCCAATGCTTGCCATCGACCTCGATTTCGTCAGTGGCAGTAACAGGAACGTGCCACTGAACTGCGCTCATTTCCGAAATGAGGAGCGTTTCAGGCTGGGCCGCGTCGTTCTGCGGCACGCGTGGATCAGAGCCATCGGTAGTGTAAAGAATTCTACCGGCTCCATTGTCTTCGGTTGTCATGATCAGCATATCCGGTGACCCTGGATTGGTGACGAGGCTGAAAACCGGTGCATCTATGCTGGGATAGAGATTCTTTCTTTTGTACTGTGTCAGGGCAGTTGAGTGCCGACGATCGAAGAACCGCAAGACGGCGTCGCGCGCAGATTCCCAGCTCCTTTTCGTAAAGTTGGTGCGGCCCTGGCGGGTGAAGCTGTTGTCACCCCAGCGAGCAGCTTCCGCTGTGACGGCGGGCTCGATGATTTGAGCAAGGGCACTGTAGCGGGCCGCATTTGCCTCCGGTGTCAGGGCTCCGCCATTGAACAAGTGCCGATGCAAGCGATCGCCGAAGACCTGCTGAAACTCCGCGTTGCGCCGCGCTCGATCGTAGAAATACGCAGGGGTGTCGGAATTGTTCACGCCAGTCAGATCAGATCCCGTATTCTGTAGGGCGTACTCACTGTCCCAGGGATAAAACTTCCAGCCGGCACCGTCTGCCCGGCGTCGGTTGGCGTACCAGTTCTTGTGCGGCCAGTCGTTGTTCGCACAATAAGTATTTAGAATGATGTAGTCGGCAAGGTTTGCGACATCGACATACTGGGTGAACTCGGCGTAGTTCACCGGATCATCGAGTCCTTTCCGGGCGATGGCGATGGCTTCACGCCAGGTGGCATCCGTGCCGTCGATGGTTTCATGACGGTTGGTGGGTGCGTTTCCAGGTCCGGGAACACTGGCGTGTTTGACAGCGTCGTAGTCTTCCTTGTTTCCGCCGTAGTGGCTGGCCGCGTAGGAGGCGTCGGGCCGCTCTGTTGGGTTGTAGATGCCCCAGTACAGCCCGTTCAAATACAAGTGCACCCAGGTGCCGTGCGAGGATTCCTGGCCCATATCCGTGAGCGTTTTGCGCAAAAAATGATCACGTAGGTAGTCGGGAGGTACTGCCGCATCCGGCCATGCGTTGCTGAAGATCGCTTTCAATACGATACGATCAAATGCATCGATATCAGAGTCGGGGAATAACTTAAAACGCAGCTTGGATGGGCCGAACTGTTCTTTGAATAAAAGTGAAAACGACTTCTTCGGTGTGGCAATGTAGTGTCGACTCCAGCCGCCACTGACACGAATTCCACAGTCAGCCTGGGTCTCTGCTCCACCACTGGGATCGATCCATTCGATCGAACAATGGCGATCACGCACGAACGGTTTGATAGTGAACACGCCAGTCCGTCCGTCGACACTTGCGAATGGGTTCGGGAGAATTCCTTCTACGCTGAAGAGATCATCTGGATCCATCACGATCGACAAGCTCGGCAGCGATTTGAGCGCGTCTACCATTGCCGCAGGATCTTCATCGACGATGCTCGGCCTCATCTCGTAGTCGGCAGGCACAGGCGCACCGCGACGACTGCCGTTGGTTCCTGTGAACTCGCCCCATTCCTCTGGGAAACCCACCGGTTGCGAAGGCTGGCGGATGACTTCCTCCGCGAAGAGATAAGTCTGCGTCGTGATCGGGCTGTCGGCGAAGTCTGCCTTCTTCGCAAACGCGCGCACGATAGCCGTGTCATCGATCTGTAGTGGCTCAGTGTAAGTAATACCGCTGATCGAGACAGATTCATACCGAGCAGCAGTGAGTTGCACGGAGTTGAAAAAATCTGAACCTGACGAACTCGTGTTCATCCCGTGAATGGCGAGTAAATTCTCGCCCGAACGCAATCCGGCGATGCCTGCAGCGGCATCGAATTCTTCAAAGATGATTGCATCGCTGTCGCGGTGACTCGTTGTGGCGGTCGATACTCCATTGACTTCCGCCGGGGCATTTGCCTCAGCAACCTTGATGCCATTGATGTAAGCGACGAATCCATCGTCATACTTTACAGAGAGTGTCAGAAAGTCCGTGGCAGCAGCCTCTACTTCCGAAAGTTGGAACGGAATCCTTACCAGAGCAGAGGCGCTCTTGGTGCGCATTTGCTCGCCAAGATCCAGCCCAATCAAATCGGTGTAGTCGCCAGGAAGGATCGTGGAATCAAACCCGATCGGACCTGCGCCCGAAACCCATCCAGCGGGCTCGACGAATTCGGGAGCGTTCCAGGCATTGCCACCAACATGCAAGCCATCGTCCACACTGGTCGGGACATAGGCAGTGCGCGGTGCAGCTTCGGTTACGGGAGTCGAATCAATCAGCGTTTGCGACACTTTAAGAGCCGCGGGATCTGAACCATTCAGTGAGTAGAAGATCTCCGCGCCGGGTGTCGTTGTCGTAAGAGTGAGATCGAATGCTTCCTCCTTGAAGCCGCGAGCAACTGAGAACACAACCGGCTCAACGAATCCTGTGATGCCCGGACTATTGGGAGCATTCGGCGTGGGTGCAGCGAAGTATACGGAGCCACCCGATGTCGGATCGATACCATAGGAAACGTCTTGTCGCTGTTCCGGTACCGTATCAAACCCAGAGACCACATCGCCTGCTCCTGGCGCAAGCAGTTGCACCGGTTCACCATTGAGAGAGAGGGCAAAGGTTGCGTGCAGACCTCCGGCAGCGTCGCGATAATCAGGTTGCGTGGCCTGGGATGCAAAGACGATTATGTAGCCTCCAGCTGCGAGTTCAATCCCCTCTGGAAATGTCCAGACGCCATCCCCATCCGTTAGAGAATAGCCTGTGAGACTAAGGGCCGCGTCGTCAGGGTTGTGAATTTCGATCCAGTCTGGAAAATTGCCGTCGCCGTCCGCAAGTGCCGATCCATTGCCGGCCATGAACTCAGTGATCACTGGAGTTCCATATGCGAAACCGGTGACACTCGAAATGAGCGAGATGAAGGTGAGGAATCGATGCATGCTACGGATAGAGATAGGTCTTTATGTACTTCAACGCGAGTGATTCCGGCATGCTTGGTGAAGGGTCTATGAACAGGCCCGCGGCTTTGCTGCCGCGGGCCTTTTATTGAGCGATTCAATTGGCGAGATTCTCTCTCGGCCGATGAGGTTAAGGTTCGAGACGAAGCCGGAAGTAGATCTCGCTCACCTCAGGCGGTACAGGAATGGAAATAGGCGTCTCCTCGATACCGTCAGCAACCTCTTCCCAACCGTCGAGATCAGCGGAGCTCTCCAGGATCACCGAAGCGTTCGAACGTGCCCCGTCCCAGTCAATCGTAACGATTCCGTCCGTGCCGATAGTGATGTCAGTGATACGGAAGCCAAAGTTACCTCCCGGCCCACCGAATCCGGGCAACGGACTACCCGCGTCGCGGATCGCTGTGATATCGTCGAGGCCTAAAACGGCTCGGAATATAAACGGATTGTCGATGCATCCGACCCAGGCCTCGGCGGTATTGTCCGGTCGCAGACTACCGATAGAGAACGTGTCGAGGCTTGGATTGAAGGCTGTGGGTTCGGTGGCGACGACCAGAGCATCGTCCGTAGTGGTGGAGTCGATATCAACGTAGACCGTCACTTCGCCAGCAGCCTCGTCGTATGCGGCCGCAATGAATGTCCAGTCGTCCTCGCTCTCTGGTCCTGGTAAATCTCCCACGACTGGCCTTCCGTTTCCGATGAACGACGAATAACGGAATGGGTCGTCCGCGTTCCTATTGTCGAGACCGATCGTGCGGTCCCACCCTCCATTGTCACTGCCCATGATTTTGCGAAGGCCGGGATCAATGTTCGTTGCTTTCACCCACGCACCCCACGTCATGACCGGTTCAACGTCGGGATTTATATCGATCGGAGCGATGAGGTGTTCCGCGCCCAGAAACTCGAACCCGCCAGTGCCATCAAAGCCAGTGTCGGCTCCATAAATTGGATCAGATCCATCCATCTCCAGGGTATTCTCTTTACCGGAATCGTCGTTCAGCGGGTTGTCGGGATCATCAAAGCTCCAGAAGCCGATGAGGGCCTGGGCCAGATTGTTCGGATCCAATGGTACCGTCGCCGTAATGTCGAGTGATCCAAAGCGGCCACTGGCATTGGTGCTCACGAGATCAAGGCTGGCAATGAATGTTCCCGCGTTCCCTTGTGGATCGAATCCGATTTCGTAGATTCCCGTGGCTCCTGGAGCAATCGGATCGGCTGGGCCGGAGATGATGGAGAAGCTTGCGGCACCCTCACCAGAGATAGCTGCTGCAGAGATGACAAGCGGTTGCGCAGCTCCCGTATTGCTGACCGTGATCTGCCGTGTGATCGCCCCTGTGTTAACCGGCAACCCAGCGAAAGGATCCTCCGTAACAAACATCAGCACAGGATCGAGTGGGTCAGGTGGCACAACGGTTACGTTGAGGCTAAGTCGTAATGAGGGTTGCGATGGATCATCGCTCATCACTTCGAGAATAGCACTGTAGTCACCCGTTTGTCCTTTGCTGTCGAACGTGAATGGAATCTCACCTGAAGCTCCCGGTGCCAGAGATGCGGGAACATCGCCAAGAGTAAACCGGTCGGCGTCTGGGCCGGAAATGGATGCGCCGGAAATCGTCAGTATCTCATCAACACCACCGTTGCTCAGCGCCGCTATAAACGACTGCATGGCTGGATCTCTGTTGAGCGCTCCAAGAGATGGCAGCGATATCAGCAAGTCTGGGTCTTCCGCCGGTGGTTGAAACGGAGAGCCCAAGTCACGCATGAAGGTGATCTGTTCTGCGGACAGCGCGGCCCCAAAGATGAAGGCATTGTCAATGAGCCCAACCCATCCTTCGTTGGTGGCATCCGGTCGAATACTTCCAATCGACAGCTCTGGAAAACCGTCTCCGAAGGCTGTGGGTTCCGTTGAGAATTCAAGCTCATCGCCTGTGGTGCTCGCATCGAGATCCACGTACACCGTCACCTCGGCATTGTCGTCATCATAGACAGCTGCAAAGAACGTCCAATCGTCCGTGCTTTCAGGCCCGGGGAGTTCTCCGATCACGGGTCTTCCGTTGCCAATAAATGACGTGTAGCGGAATGGGTCTCCCGCGTTCCTGTTGTCCAACCCGATCGTGCGATCCCAGCCACCGTTGTCGTGGCCCATCACCTTACGCAGGCCAGGTGCCAGTTCTGAAGTTTTCACCCATGCACCCATGGTCAGTTTCGGCTGTTCGAATGGGTTGATGTCGATCGGTGCGACGAGACGCTGCTGTCCATCGAATTCGTAAGCCCCGGCGTTGAATCCGCCGGCCTCAGAGTAAGTAGGTTCCGCCAGTGTTGCATCCAGATCGTTGCCGTTTCCGCTCGCGTCTTTGGTAGGATCGGCTGGGTCATCGAACGGATAGAATCCTAACAATTGGTCCACCGGAATTTCAGGTAACGGCAACAGGAAGCCGCTGCCTCCGTCTCTCACTTCAGCCATTTCGTCAGCGTCGAGCACTCGGTTGAAAAAGAACACGTTATCGATCAGTCCCTGCCAGGCCTCGTTGGCATTGTCCGGTCGAATGCCGCCGATCGCTGCAGTTGCAAATCCGGGGCCAAAACCGGTCGCTGCCGTTACCGCGCTCAACGCATCACCAGCAGAGCTGGCATCAAGATCGGTATACACGGTCACCTCATTGGTCGCCTGATTGAAGGTAGCTGCAAAGAATGTCCAGTCATCCGTGTTAGCTGGGGCTGGCGTGTCAGCCACCGGGGGGCCATTGCCAATAAAAGAAGTGTAGCGCACCGACGGTGGGTCAGTGGCGGGACGATTATCCAGTCCGATCGTTCTGTCCCAACCGCCATTGTCGCTGCCGATCACTTTGCGCAGGCCGGCCTCGATGGTGGACGCCTTGACCCACGCCCCCATAGTGAGCTCTGGCATGGCATCGGGATTGATGTTGATCGGAGCGATCAAGCGTTGCGTTCCATCAAAAGAGTAAGCGCCTCCTTCGAATCCGCCGAGTCCCTGATACTCGGGATCAGCACCCGCACTTTGAAGATCATTTCCCCCAAGGGTTTCGTCGATCAACGGATTCGCAGAGTCATCGAATAGATAGAGTCCCACCAGTCCGCTCAATCCTCTCGTGACCGTTGCGGCGAGATCAATCTCGACGCGCGGATTGCTCTCGTCATTGCTGGTGATTACCAGCGTCGCTTCAAATTGGCCGGCACCGCCGCCGGAGTTGAACGCGACTTCAATATTGCCTGTCATCCCGGAATCCAGGGCCGCGGGGAACTCAGTCACGGCATATGAGCTGGCATTCTGCCCAGTGATCACCGCAGAGCTGATTTCCAGCTCTTCGCTGCTGCCATCGTTCCGAATTTCGATCATCCTTGTGACCTCACCACTCACTTGACCCAGTGCGCCAAACGGTGACGTCGACGGAGCCATCAGATTGGGGTTATCCGCCGCCAAGATGGCGTCGATTCCTTCATTTCGAAGCGTGACAATGTGCCCAAGCGTGAGAGTAGTATCGTAAATGAAGACGTTATCAATGGAACCTTCCCAAGCTTCAGTGGCGTTGTCCTGACGAATACCGCCGATTGCAAGTACATCAAAGCCACTACCGAAACTCGCTGGTGCTGTCACGGCAATCGGCACATCGTCGGTGCTTGCGACATCAAGATCAACGAAGACCGTAACAATGCCCGCTGCCTGATCGTGCGAAGCGACCAGTAAAGTCCATGCATCGGTGCTTTCTGGTGAAGGTGTGCCCGCTACTGGTGGCCCATTACCAATGAACGCCGAGTAACGAAAGGGTTCCGTGTCAGGTCGATTGTCCAGACCGATGGTGCGGTCCCATCCTCCGTTGTCACTGCCGAGCACTTTTCTCAGGCCGGGGTCCAGGGTCGATGTCTTGACCCACGCACCCATCGTCATCTTTGGCATCGCGTCAGGATTGACGTTCACCGGAGCGACTAGCCTCTGGGTTCCATCGAAATCATAGCCGCCGCCATCAACACCTCCGGCTGCCGCGTAGGTTGGATCGGCGCCGGCACTTGTCAGCGTGTTACCATTGCCGCTGTCGTCTGCCAGCGGTGAGCCTGCGTCGTTGAACGAATAGAAGGCCGTTAGGTTTTCAGAAGGGAGCGGTTTGGCTGCAAATGCGTAGAGCCCTGACGGCCCTTCGTCGCGCAATTGTTCCACTGTTGCGGCATCGAGAGCTTCATCGAACACAAAAACGCTATCGATGAAACCAACCCAACCTTCGGCATTGTTGTCTGGTCGCAAACTGCCGATCGAGAACGTATTAAATCCATCTTCGAAGCCAGTGACTTCCGTCACACCCAGGCCCAGTTCATCATCGGTGGTCGATGCATCTAGATCGACGTAGACGGTCACCTCGCCAGCGTTGTCATCGTAAACTGCTGCAACGAATGACCAGTTTTCAGTGCTGTCAGGCTCAGCGGTGCCAGCGACTGGAGGGCCATTTCCAATGAACGACGTGTAGCGGAAAGTTTCGGTGTCAGGGCGATTGTCCAAACCGATCGTTCGATCCCAGCCGCCGTTGTCACTGCCCATGATTTTCCGAAGGCCGGGCTCCAGGCTGTCGGTTTTTACCCAGGCACCGAGTGTGAGCGCTGGCTTCTCAGCGGGGTTGATATCGATTGGAGCAATGAAGCGTCCGCTGGCGTCGAAGTGGTAGGCTCCTCCGGAAAATCCACCATCGCTTTCGTAAGTGGGTGGTGTGCCGCCAACTGTAAGATGGTTGGCCGAATTTGAGGCGTCAGCTTGAGGGTTGGCAGCGTCGTCAAACGGATAGAATCCAATCAAGTCAGCAGTCGCCATTCCAGCAGACACGAACAGCGCTCCTCCAGTAAGAATCAGGGCTTTCATCATGATGTCAGAAATATGGGGGGGGGTTATCAATCTGGCCCGAATGACTAACGAATTCGGGTGCAATCTGTCAATACAAATGCGCGGAACCATCTGAACAGATTACTCACAATGCAGGCAGTAATGTTCATGAATTGAGCGATTGCATTAGCATTACTATTACATTTCGGAGAAATAATGCTCGAGTTTTACTTAAATGTAATTACAATTAACTTGACCTGTTTTCCGATTAGATCAAGCTGATCAGCATGTCACAGGGCGTTACCTCCAAACATAGAGCTGTTTATCAATTCCTGCGGGACAAGATCGAGAGTGGCGAGATTGCGCCCCGCATGCGCCTGCCAACAGAAATGCAATTGGTTGAACAGTTCTCAGTCTCCCGCCCAACCGCCTCACGAGCACTCAATGATCTCGTCGCCGATGGCATGATCCGCCGCCGCGCTGGTTCAGGTTCGTTTGTTCGAGATCTCGAGGCAGGTGTCTCCACCAGTCTCCACTTTGGCCTGATCATACCGGGACTCGGCGAGACTGAGATCTTTGAACCGATATGTGGAGCAATCGCAGCGGCGGCTGCCAGCCACCGAGCAGGGCTGGTGTGGGGGCCTGGTAGTGCCCTTGCCGATGCCAGCAACACGGAAGGAGCCGCTGAGGTCTGTCGCTACTTTCTTGATAAAGACGTGGATGGTATCTTCTTTGCTCCATTGGAACATGAGGAGCCCGATTTCGCTCAGGAGGTAAATCAAAAAATCGTCGCGCAGTTTCAAAAAGCCGAGATTCCAGTAATCCTGCTGGACCGTGACTCCTGCCCCTTTCCCGAGCGGAGCAATCTAGATTTGGTAGGAATTAACAATTACCGAGCTGGCTACTTGCTGACTCAACATCTGGTAAATCAGGGCTGTCAGCACGTCGTTTTTTTTGACCGACCAGGGTCTGCCTCAACCGTTGATCAACGGATAGGCGGCTACAGACAGGCCCTTATTGATGCAAGAGTTGAACCGACGCTCGACTGGTTACACGTTGGCGATCCCGAGAATTCTGACGATGTGAGAGCAGCAATCGGCCAAGGAGTTGACGCGGTCGTCTGCGCCAACGACCGTACTGCAGGACGCTTGCTCAGCACTTGCCGCGACTTGGATATTGCGATTCCTGACGATATCCTTCTCGGATCCTTCGATGACGTCAAATACGCCCCGCTTCTCAATCCGCCGCTCACGACAATTCATCAACCGTGTCATGAAATAGGGCTTGCAGCTTTCAACGCGATGACCACTCGAATCGCAGATCCTGCACTACCGCCAAGAGAGATTTCGATCGAAGGCAAGTTGATCGTGCGGCAGTCGTCGGGCCGCTGACAGGCTGGATGATCGCAAAGTTAGGCTAGACTTTGCCCGCTCGGATTGGGTAAAGAAGCTACATGAGCAAGAAGAAGCGGAAGAAGACGCCTCTTACGCAATCCGGCGATCGTGAGGCCTCAGCCGAATCGAAATGCCACTCGGCACCGATCGAAAGCGCACAATTCCAGAAAATCCCCACCCGACCTCCACGAACAGCAGCGAAGACCTGGGTCTTCAGGCTGCTGGCAATCCTTGGTGTACCGCTGCTTTTGTTTGGTGGCATCGAGTCGATACTGAGAATCGCGGGAACGGGTTATGATCCCGCATTTCTTGTAACCGACGAGCTCGAGCCAGCAAAACTCCGCGACAATTACCAGTTCGGTTGGAGGTTCTTTCCCAGGGCATTGTCGCGGACATCGCAACCCATCCGCATCACTGAGAAAAAGCCTGGAGATGTTGTGCGTATTCTCGTCGTCGGAGGCTCTGCCGCGATGGGCGATCCGGAACCCGCTTATGGCGTTTCGCGAGTTCTTCAGGTGCTGCTGGAAACACGCTTTCCGGAGCAGAAATTTGAAGTGATCAACGCGGCCGTGACCGCGATCAATTCGCACATTGTTCTTCCCATTGTGCGTGACTGCGCACGGCTCGACCCCGATGCCGTGATCGTCTACATGGGGAATAATGAGGTGCATGGCCCGTTTGGCAGTGGCACGGTTTTTGGTGAACAAGCGCCGCCGCTCCGGAGCATCCGCGCAGGTCTTGCTCTCAAGAAAACGAAAACGGGACAAATGTTAGATGGCTTGGGATCTCGGGAAGGCGTTCCCGAATCGTGGGGTGGCCTTCAGATGTTTTTGAAGCAGCAAGTGCCGTGGAATGATCCGAAGTTGAAGCGCGTCTACAGCAACTTCGAAGCGAACCTGAGCGATATCGTCGATGCGGCGACGAGTAGCGGAGCCAAGGTGCTGGTCAGCTCAGTTGCGGTGAATTTGAAGGATTCCGCGCCGTTCATCTCGCTGCCGATCGAGACGACCGCCGAATGGAAAAGGCTAGTGGAAGAGGCAAGCAACGCGGAAAACACGAATGGCTTAGAGCAAGCGATCGACTGCATCGATCTGGCGCTGGCTCTTACCCCTGAGCACGCGGAGTTGCATTACCGACGCGCCCACTGCCTGCTCAAAGCAGGTAACACCGGCGATGCCCGAACGGCCTTTGCCCGCGCGCGCGATCGCGATGCCTTGCGGTTTCGTGCGGACACAAAGCTGAACGCCATCATCCGCAACGTCGCCGAAGTCAGCGAGGCTGAGTTGATCGATGCGGAAAAGCACTTCGCCGATGCCAGCCCCGATGGAATTCCGGGTGAAAACCTGCTTTGGGAACACGTACACTTCAATTTTGAAGGAAGCTACCTCCTGGCGTGTCTGTTTGCGGACCGCATCGTTGATACCTTGACGCTTCCATCTTCGAGCAATCGGTGGCCTGATATGGAAACTGCGATGAACGAACTCGGGCTGACACTGCTCCATCGCAAAAACGTAGTGGAAAAGATGCAACAGCGCACTGCGAAGGCGCCCTTTTCTGGCCAGTTCGGCCACTTGAACCGACAACAAGGGCTGAAGCAATTAGCGAAGTCTCTCGAACAGGAGATGTTCCAGTTTCCGTTGGCAAAGGCGATGTCGAACTTCCAGCGTATCCTCGCAGAGCACCCCGATGACTGGATCCTGCATCAGGAATTTGCCACCCTCCTGATTGCCGGAGGCGATGTGGATGGTGCCACAGCACAGCGCCGAGAGGTCAATCGAATTCTTCCACACTACGCCAGCGGATTCTATGAACTAGGCACCTTGCTCAACCATACTGAGCGGTGGGAAGATGCAAGACCGGTACTGCGTAAAGCTATTACTCTGCGACCTGACTTCGCGATAGCGATCAACAGTTTAGGAATCTCGCTTTCGCGAACTGGCGCAATGGACGAAGCCTGCTCTCAGTTCGCCAGGGCAATAGAGTTGGTTCCCGACTACTCGGAAGCCTACATGAACTGGGGGTTCGTGCTCAATCGTCAGGCGAAAGAGAAAGAAGCGATAGACAAGCTGACCAAAGCGACTGAGAACGCCCCTGATAGCCCTGTACCGCACATGCATCTTGGAGGGATCTATGTGAAGCAGGAACAGTATTCCAAAGCAGTGCACCACTACGAAGAAGTCGCCCGACTGAGTCCGCAGGATGCAGTCGCACATCTCGACCTTGGAATGCTCTATCTCAAGGTCAACAACCTCACCGGATCCATTGCAGAACTCGAACGCTCATTCGAACTCAACCCGCATGAGACCACTCGTCAACACCTTGAGAAAGTTCGCAAACTGGCTGCTGCTAGAAAAAAATAACCCCTGCAGTTTACTAGCTTGAAGGGACTAGCGTGTTTCCTACCCAGCGAGTCGTGGCCAGGCTCCACCAACAGATCCAAAATGAGGGGTAAGGTTCTGTGCATCTGAATCCAGGGCGGATGGCGCGGCGGATTCATTGAGAAAAACGCAGCCGATTTGTTCTGGCGGGAGGTCTGTGACGAGCGCTTTTGCAGCTGCGATGGCGCCTCTCCACTGGGCGGACAGCTTGGTGATGTCAAGTGGCCGGTGCAATGACAAGGTATCCAGGTCGGCTTGTCGGTAGCGGCCAAAGCGTTCGGCCATCTCTAAAATCATGGTGGGGTTCAGGCCTTCGTCCTTTACGGCTGCAGCCCATGCGAGGGTACCGAGTGAAAGGTAGGAATCGTGGAGGTGGATGGCGTAGTGTCCGAAAACTCGATTACAACGGGAATTGCTGAAAACCAGGGCGTTGGAGTCACGAAGTCTGGCCCGCTTTGAAGCTTCAGGCATCATGCTGCGCGTATACCCATTCGAAATCCGCACGGGCACGGTGCTCGACTATGCAGCCGAAAGCATGAATCGCGTAAGAGTGGCCGCGTTCAACGAGTTGCGCGTTCGCAGTGGCTGGTGCCACCACACTCGGGAGGCCGTAAAGCGCAAGGAAAGCCAAGGGAGAGGCGAGAAGACGGCAATCGTGTGGTCGGCTGAGATCGAGGATCTGAGTTGGCAACCGAGCCTTGAAGCACCAGCGAATTACGGTTCGACTGAGTATTTTGACCATACGCGAAACGCCCTTCAGTCACAACCGCACCTCCAACGGTTGCCTAATTTTGAAGGTCTCTTCGTAGAGGGATCGACCTGAAGTCCATAGCGAGTAGCAGACAATGAATTCTTCGCACACATCGTAGCTGTCGACTAGATGGCACAGCTGGGTGTCTTCGAAATCGGACACCATGGCAGTAAGCGCCTCCCGGGATTGGTAGACCACCGTAGAACGGAATTTGCTTCCTATATCTTCGACATTGAAGATGATTACTCCCCGCC